>BQIZ01000021.1 GCA_021604365.1 Nitrospirales bacterium | reverse complement strand
GAGGCGAAGGCCATCGTACTCCCGAGTATCCCGCCGCAGTTGGCCACAAAGTCGGGAAGATACACCAGTCCCCGTTCAAACAGAATATTCTCGGCTTCGGCCGTCACTGGGTTGTTGGCTCCGGGGCAGATGAGTCGCGCGAGCACTCGAGGAGCATTGTCGGCATGGAGACTATGATGAGTCGCACAAGGGCAGAGCAGATCCACGGGCAACTCCAACAATTCAGCGCAGGAAATACGCTCGGCATCGGCATAATAATCTACGACGCGGCTGCCGTGCCGGTCGGCGAACTGGTTGAGCTGCCTCACATTCAGACCATGCGGATTCACAATCGCTCCCCTCGCGGTGGAGATTGCCACCACCTTGGCATTGGCTTCGTCCAACAGGCTGGCCAAGGCACTCCCCACCTTGCCGAAGCCTTCAATGGCTACCGTACAGCGAGGGAGCGTCAAGCCCAAATGCTGGATCGCCCGTTTAGCACTGATGAACACGGTCGCCGCCGTGTACTGACCCGATTGCGTGTCGCGCAATTCCCGCCACTTGAGCTTCACTCCAACCGCATCGAGCATCGCGCGGATGTCTGTGTCATTCGTACCCATATCAGGGCCGGGAATAAAGATGCGGTTGATCAGAAGCGGAGCAATCGCTCGCCCAAACGCTTCCAAGTGCTGCCGGCGTTCCGCGAGCGGAGCCTCCGAGTTGAAACGCACGCCTGCCTTCGCGCCACCTTGTGGTTGTCTTAAGAATCCGCACTTGAGTGTCATGGTACGGGCCAGACCACGCACTTCTGCTTCGCTCACATTGGTAGACATGCGAAGCCCCCCTCGCGAGACGCCACATACGGTCGAGTCTACGACGACGCACCCCATGACTTCGGAACCTCGAGCAACCGTGCAGACGAGTTGGTTGTCATCCCTCAACTCTCGATGCACCTCCACGCCGTCACCTCCTCTGAGTAAAGCGGCCATCGAAAATCCCTTTCAAGACTTCAAGACTCGAACAACCATGAAGTGGCCGATGAGATAGCATGCGGGATATCTTGATAGGTGCTGAAACCTTGCTCACGCAAGAACTGGTTGTCGTTTCTTGCCCGCGGCTTACAAAATAAGTTCCAAACTTCATGTTCTAAAGAGTCATCAAAGATCAGACATTGGTATAAGAGGATCTTTTTACTGGTTCGCAGCCCCTCCGAACCGAGCTATTGCCTGTTTAGCAGGTACCCATTATGGCCGGCCACGATTGCTGGCTAAGGCTTTTCTGCATTGAGGAATAACAGCGCCCAATTCATGCGACACGCGTTGCTGTCGAGAACATAGCCCAGGTGCTTTCGGATACCCTCTACTACCTGGGCAGAGTCTGCTTTATCGATACCGAACAACAGTTGAGAAAATTGTCCCATGGCCTGGGGAGAATCAAAATCCCAGTGAAAGGGGATCAACGAAGAATCCCTCACAGTAAATCCCCATCGTTCGATCTCATCTTGAGTTTTGGGGGAGATATAAGTGCCTTTGTGTCCCATTCTATTGTGTTCGTTGACAAAACCGTCCAGAAATTCGGAAACAGCCGACCCCGCTTGTACGTCAGCAATGGTAAGCGTCCCTCCCTTTCTTAACATTCGATAAGCCTCAGAGAAGAACCGATCCTTTTCATCCACATGGTGCAAGGCCGCGAGACTGATAATTTTATCCACCGCCCCGGTTGCGACAGGAATATCCCTCAGAGTTGAGAGCAACACGTGGTGAGCGCCATTCGCTCTGCAGAGAGCGGCAAACACATCTGAGGTTTCGATATGGCAAAGAGCCGTGGCCCGATCCACAAAGTGCCTTAAGTACCCACCGCCGGAAGGAATATCACAAACGATATCTCCGTCTTTCATGTCGGCCATACGGACGATATGAAGAAATTCTTCTGCACGAGCGTTCGGGTACCGGATCATTGCTTGATGATATAGATGGCCCCGTTTTTTGAAAATTGCGCGATATTCCGGAAACATGCAATCACCTCGTATTCTTTTTGCCCACCGCGGGATTTCCATGCGATTTTGACGATGTCCGCTGATTCCCCCCTAACGTAGAAAGAATCCGTTCAACATTGCAGAATTCCGTCCCGCCAACAGAAGACATCCCGCCTCTGTTCTGGCTGGGAAGCGCACCCATCTCCTGTAAACCACATCCGGTTGGCACCGCCACAAAGAGTCGCTGCAGCCCTGCGATCCACAACGAACGATGCATCATAGACGCTTGGACCTGGTGGGCTACGCCATTGAGCCTGAGAGCAGTCAGCCCCGCCAGGTGACCGTGGTTCTTGAAAATTAACGGCACATCAGCAAGGAATTCGAGGACCTGCTCATTTGGTCGTTCCCACCGGACCAAATAGTCATAGGGAGTCTGGTGTTCATCCATGAGCTGGACTCCCCACTTCCTCTTGAAGCGAAGAAGTCCGTCATTGAGAACCGGCGGGGTGCCACCGAAATCAATGCTTGCACATCTCCCCTCTTCGGCGCACTTGATTTCGAAAATGTAGAGTGCCGCAAGGGCGCCCTGCTTCATCAACGTGAGATCCCCCCCTTTTGTGCCCAAAGCCACTCCACGGAAGACGTCACCTTCCTGCTCAAACAGCGCCGCGGCAATGCGATGATCGCCCCGCCGCAACCAGATGAGCCCCCCACGACGAAACTTTCGACGGAGCTGATGCAAGTTATGGATCACGGCGAACTCTCCGTGCCGCTTCTGGACGAAGGGAAGATACATCGATGAGTAAAACACCTCGCAGTCTGCCTCCCTGTGTGAGACCTCCATCGTGAAACCCTCACGCCGGAGCGTACCCAAATCTTCCTTTACGCTGCGGCTGGCACGTGCAAGTTTGTCAAGATCGACCGGCAATGACAGTCGGCAGCCGAGGCTTTCGGGAACCACAAGATAACCGTCTTCGAAGAAGAGGCGGGCAGAGACACGATCGACGCGCGCGACAATTATGTCCGCATCGACAGCCAAACGTTTTAGGAACGAAGGAAGAGCCCATACAGGCACGGCTCCAACGAGCTCTCGCCGAGGCGCACATGCAAACAAGCGATGCGGCAGGTAATCGGCCCAGGGTTGAAGCCCGGCCACTACGATGATTGCCGATCGCTCGGAATGTCTGGTTGGCCCTCGCAGAATAGCCACAGGTACGCGAAGCGCAACCCATGGCAAGACCCACGGGGCACATCTCTTGGCTGCATGGTCCAGGCCGGCTGGAGCATGCTCATAGAGCCACCACGCCCAGTCGTTGAAGCGTGGTATTTTTTGATTAGCCATGCCCATTTCCAACTCTTAGAGACTCATTTCTCCGAGGACCAACCTCAAGAAAACAGGGGCGACGGCACCGGCGTTCCTGTTCTATAAACCGAAAACGATGCCCGCTGCATGTGTTTGGATTTTCAACCATAATACCTGTAGGGCATCCCGGTTATTGGTACCCGGTGGATGACCGGAGCAACCCATCTCCTCGGCAATCGTTAAGGTGTCTCCGCTTCGTGACGCTCGATACGGCTCCATAATGAACCGTTCGTTTTCATCGAGATGGTGCAACGCAGCAAGACTGAACCCGTCCACAGAGATCAGCAAACATCTCGGACGTTTCGATATGAAGGAGAGTCGCCGCGATCGAAAAAGATTTTCACGTAATCATCACCCGATGAGGCCTTGCAGACAACCCCTCTGTCCTTCATGTCGGCCTATGCGGACATCATGACCAGGCTCTTCAATACGTGCCTGAGGAGACATCGTCATCGCTTGATGATTGAGATATCCGCGTTTCTTAAAGATTTCATGATAGGGTGTAAGCAAAAGTCACCTGGTGTTCCTTATCCACCGCACTATCGTCATGAGAATTAGCAGTCGTCATTGACTCCAGGAGGAACCATTTTTTGATCCGGCCACGCAAATGCGTCATAAGCCGATCGAATATGGGAACGATATACCCGAAATTTCCCGTTTGCCTCTCTCGGGATTGTGTCCACCAACACTACCTGGAACTGCACGTCCGATCCCAGCAACGCCATCACCGGTTGAACCAACGCTGCCATCTCCTGGGCGGAGGGTGTATGAAACGGGACGACTTTCATCACGATGAATTCCAAGCGTTCCTGGGTCACTTGAAACTCTCGAATCCAGGGGACCTTTCTGACCCCCAACTCATAGGGATGGACAACCCTGTCGCCGGGAAGCACGAAGTAATCGATCATACGTCCCTGGATCGATCGAATCGTCGAAAACGGTTGTCCGCATCGACAGGTTTGGCTTCCCTTTGTGACGACATCGCCGAGCTGGTATCGGATCAGCGGCATCGCAAACGAATGCAAGTCGGTTCCAACAAGCTCTCCCCTCTCTCCTTCACCCGCCGGAGCCCCATCCCGCAGCACTTCGATAATTAAGCCATCGTCACATGAGTGATATTCCCCGGTTGTTGGGCATTCCCAGGCCAGAAGGTAAAATTCGATACTTCCATACGTTTCATAGACTGGCGCGGAAAACCCGTCCTGAATCTGTTGGCGCATGAGTGGTGTCAGAACTTCTCCACCGGGATTCACAAAGCGGAGTCGAAGAGACCGTAGTACGTCGCAATTCACAGTCTGCGCAATCCTGGCCAACACGCCGGGATACCCCCCCACGACCGTAGGTTTGAACTTCTGCAGAGCCTGGACAATGTCCTCCGGTGGCTGCAGGGCATCAATGACCTTTCGCCGGGCCATCCCGAGGGTGTCCAGGATACGCTTGGCGACCTGGTCCTGCCGTTGGATATTCCAGTTCCCCATCACATAACAAATCTTGTCGCTCGAACGGAGGCCCAACGCGTGGAGCGCACGCCACCGAAAGGCCCCATGAAGGCGTTCCTCCAGCCAAGTGCGGCGCACAACAAATGGTCGCCCGGAGGACCCGCTGGAGGTGCGTGTGATCAAAGACCCCGGGTCCACATTCCGGGCGATGATTTCATCGACCGGCAAGGCTTGCAAATCACTCCTCGAGGTGATGGGCACGGCCCCCAAATCCTCGACCGTTCGGATATTCTGGGGTTTCAGTCCATGTCGATCAAAGAGCCCACGGTAATAGGGCACATGGCGATAGGCATGTGCGACCAACCGGCAAACCCGTTCGTTTTGAAAGGCCACAAGCTGCTCCTGTCCGACATGCGGATGGCGAAGCATGGAATAGAGCGTGGACACAGGATTGGAGGCCAACACACTCGTGCATCTCACGACGGACGGCACCCTTGGACAAATAGGTCATCCCATAATTGAATATTCAGGACACCGATTAACTCTCTTCCAAAATTCGCCTTGCCGTTTTGATGTTGCTGAAGCATGTGTCGAACAGTATGAGAATTGAAATACCCTTTGGTGTGGAGCCTGCTTTCGGACAGAGCGTCTGCGACAAATTCCGGCAAACGACCCTGCCATGGCCAGAATGGGGCGGAAAGCCCCCTTTTCTTTCTTTTCAGAATTTCCTCAGGCAAGACACCTTCCAGGGCCCGTCGAAGAATATGCTTTTCCTGAAGCCCTCGCATTTTTAAGTCGGAGGGAATCTGGCTGCATAATTCGACAAATTCATGATCGAGGAATGGCACACGTGCCTCTAGGCCATAAGCCATGGAGGCGGCATCGAGGGTTCTCGTAATAAAGTCCGAAAGACGTACATTGATATCCAAATACTGTAATTGAACAAAACGATTCCATCCTTCAAAATCCTTCGGAAGAAAGAAATGCGGTTCTGAATCGTTGAACGAACTATGGATGTTGCTAAGGTGATCGGAAAAAAGATCCTCGTAACTTCGGTGGGAGGCATTATCGATGATGCGGGTGTATCGAGACAGATCCATCGTGGCGTGGGAGGCGAATGCCCGGCTTGATCGAGAATATTTTTTCCTCAGGAAGGGGATGTTTGCGATGAGTTGGCGCACACTGAGTGGAAGATTGATGAATGGTTCAAGCAACCGCTCAACACGGTACCAAGGGTAGCCCCCGAATATTTCATCCGAGCCCTCCCCGGTCAAGACGACTTTCACCTGCTGCGCCGCTATCCTGGCGAGCAACATATGAGGGATGCCCCCCGATGAGATATTGGGATCTTCGCGATGCCAAATCATATCCGGCAACAGATCAAAATCGGCGGTTCTGCAGGTGGTAATGTGATTGCTGAGATTGTAGCCCGAGAAATCTGTGAGAATCCTATTCGGACCAATCTCATTAAACAACGGATCTTCAAACGCCGCAGAAAAAGTGTGGATAGGATCTGAGATTTCTCGGCTCATCAATCCCGCCATAGCACTTGAATCGATTCCACTGCTCAAATAACAACCTAATGGCACATCGCTCCGGAGGTGGAGGCGAACGGACTCTTCAAGTTTATCCCGAACCGCCTCGGCCCATTCCTGGGCGCTTCGTTGAAAGCCTTCCTCACCCAATGATGGAAAGGAGAGATCCCAATAACGCTGGATCGTGATCTTCCCGTTTTCATGGAGGAGATAATGCGCGGGTGGGAGCCGCCGTATTGAGCACAAGAGGGTCTTGGGCGCTTGAACAAATCCGACCGCAAACAACTCCTTCATGGCACCGGCATCAACCTGACGGTCAATACACCCGCTTGCAAGGATGGACTTCAACTCCGATCCAAAAAGCAGAGCATCGGGTTTGATGGCATAGCTGAGAGGTTTGATACCGAACCGATCTCTGGCCAACATGAGACGGCGATACCGGGAATCCCAAATGGCGAAGCCAAACATGCCTCTCAGAAAATCTACACAACGCACCCCATAATCCTCGTACAAATGGACAATGACTTCGACATCCGAATGTGTCCTGAAACGATGACCTGCAGCCTCTAGATCCTGACGCAATTCCTTATAATTGTAGATCTCTCCATTACATAAAACGGTGACAGAATTATCCTCGTTGGAAATGGGCTGATCGCCGGTTTCCAAATCAATGATGCTCAGTCGACGGAAGCCGAGACCGATACCCGGTTTAACAAAGTACCCATTCCCATCCGGTCCACGATGGGACAACATGTTTGTCATATGATGAAGCATATCCCGATTGACCGGCCTCTTGGGATCGGAATACACCACGCCGCACAATCCGCACATAGGTACTCCTACTCTTGTGTGTCGCGTATCACTAGCCAACCCTCGGTAAAATGCGTTTGGTCCGGGTCCTAGTTGATGGGTTTCAAATTAACGGCTGGTTACAGCGCATTCCTATAGTCAGAAACAATTCTCTAGGCAAAGGATTTTTTTGAACCTCGTATCTCGTCACAACAGGTATCCTTACTGATCATCGGCCCAAAGTGGGGAATGTTGATAGGGCCCTCGATGCTTCCTCAAGCATCATGAAAGGGTCGATGAGAATCGGGTGTGACTCCGGTTACGCTTAAAGGGAACTCCCTCATCTATCATCGGTTGGCGACCGGACTCAGTCAGGAGGTAGAGCCGATGGAGCCCTTCAATCCAGAGAGATCGGCGACTCTGTGATTCGTCCGCATGGATTGCAGACAAGCCTCCATTGTCCCGAAAGATAAGGCCCGTGTGAGAGAAAAAGTCCTTCACTACGCCGTTTACGCTATTCCAACGGATCATCAGATCAAAATACGAATTAGGATTGTCAAACAGAGCATTTCCCCATTTTCGTTTATAGCGAAGCAATCCGTCATGCAGGGAAGACCGAGCGGCTCTAAAATTTACCTCAGCAAACCCCGACTGGCGGGCATGCTGGATGCTGTAATAGTAGAGCGCGGCCATAATTCCTCTTTTTTTCAGCGGGAGTTCACCCGAAGCCATGCCTATGGCCAAAAGGTTAAATGTGTCCTGATTTCGTTCATAGAGAACACCCGCAAGTGGCTGATGATCTCTCATAACCCAGAGGATTCCCCCTTTTCGGATAAAGCGCCGCAATTCCTGCCGGCCTTTGATGATGGCCATGGTTCCGTGACGGTCTCTCGAGAAAGGGACGTACATGGAATCAAAAAACTCGTCAAATCGCTCCTCCCCTTCGGTGACCAATGGCTGCAACTGATGTTTGCGGACCAGACGCATATCCTCGCGGATACTTCGATTCCTACGCACCAACTCATCGAGATCCCCAGGAACGGCGAGCCGCATGTCAATCCATTCAGGAACGGCGAGATAGTCTCTTCCGAAGAATTTTTCCGCTGACAATCGGTCTGCACGAACGATAGTCAGATCGGCTGCTTCATGCAGGCGATCTAGCAGAGCCGGCAGGTCCCGTAAGGACACATTTCCTACCAGCTCGCGTTGCGGCTCCCCCACGAAAAACCTGTTTGGCAAATAGGCAACCCAGGGATCATGGCCCGCCACCAATAGTGTCCCAATTTGCCCGGATTGAAGGGTGGGCCCCCTCAACAACGCAACCGGGACCCCTCGTAACCCCAGGCACGCCCACGCGTAAAAACCATATCGCGGAATCAAGGTTTGTGCCTTGCCGGAAAGGCGGGAGATGACCCACTCTATCATCATGTTTTTTAAATGATTCATCCTGTCCGTGCCCGCTGTTTTTGTTTCGACTGGCCGCAACCACAGTCGCAAGGTTCCCTCTGTCGTAGTTTCCACACAATCATGATATTGTCGCGCTTCAAGACGCCGCTCCCGTGGTGTCTCTGAGAGAATCCTCATTGAGATTGACCCCCGAAAAGATTGCATGAGTCTTTCCCGTGCCATCTGCCGGCCATGCCTGAACAATCCTGATTGATAGATCGACCTCACCAAGGAGCTTTCGTAGATGACCCAGAATAGTCAGATGGACATGCGAACCGGGGTCTACGTCCTCGATCCCTGGATGGCCGACGAGGGCGTGGCAGGTGAGCTCGAGCCGAAACTTCTTTAGGCTTTCCTGGTACAGGCGGAACTCTCCGAGGCGGAGTGTTCCCGCGAGGTGGTCAAGTATCTTTCGGGTTGTAAGGAGACGCCCGTCTCCGAGTAAAATTGAGGCTCGTTCCCGCCCTTCAATTGAACCCATCAGAGGCAGTTGCCGGCCGCAGGAACATCCACCTGATGCAGCTATTGCCAGATCAGCCGTGTTGTAACGTATGAGTGGCATGGTCCGGGCGCGCAAATCTGTCACGACAATTGTCCCTAATTCGCCCGGATGGGCCGGTATCCCATCCCGCAATACTTCAACAAAATGTGTATCCGCATTCACATGGAACGACCCACGGTGTTCGCATTGCCAGGCGATATACCCGACCTCGGTCTGGCCATACAGCCCGACCGGTTCACGGCCGAAGACTCTGGTGACCAATTGACGGGTTTCAGCATCCACCAGCTCTCCTGCGCAAAACACCACACGGGGCCGTTTAAGTGCGCCCTGAACCGCCTCGCTCGCTCGCGCAATGCGGCGAAGGGCTGTCGCCGTTCCAACCACTACATCAGCCTTTGCCTCCAACAATTGTGCCAACTGGTCCTCGATGGATCGTTCCGTCGAGATCCACGTCTTCCGAGAAATACCGAAGTGTTGCAGTATGTGCGAGGGACCCGGCTTTATCTGAAATTGCGCCGTGTTATGGCGCCAACGAAATCCGTGTTCAAACCATATTCGCAGTCCCACGGCTCTTCGCACCCGTTCCTCGAGCGGCCGTTTCCAAATCCGTAGTGCTGCACCTGATGAGCCGCTTGTCTCAAGATAAGTGCAGGATGAGGTGTCCACTCCCCGCGCCAGCAACTCACCAAGTCTTGCAGATTCTCGCACCAGGGGAGCGGTGATGATTGGAATTCGATCCAGATCTTGAATGCCTCGAATGGCTTGGACATCTACACCCGCTTCGTCCCAAACACGCCGGTAAAAGGGGACGTTGTCGTAGGCATGGATGATAGCGTCGCGGAACAAACGATCTTGCAACCATCTGAGATTTGCAGGAGAGCGTGTGACGTTCGACCTCAGATCCATTAGGTACTTCCATGTTCGAAGAATTTCCATCTAGTGCTCTTGCCCCACGGAGTCAGGATGTTGCTCATTTGCAGTCCCAACCTTCGAGATGATCATCCTGGTCTTCTCTCCCGGGCTAAACGGGATCGCTTCGACTCGCTCAACGCGCAGATGGACTTCACCAGGCAAGACAGCTTGAAAATCCGATTCTATCTTCGAAAGAAGACCGTGAGCGCTATTGGGCACAACGATTTGGAGATGGACTTCGTTTATCTCATCTTGCAAAATTCTCCACTGACGTAACTCGTCATAGCGCCCCAGGACCTCGTGAAAAAATGGCCAGAAGATTCGCCTGCCGTCTTGCAAAGCGACTGAATCTACCCTGCGTCCATAGATTCGTCTAAGAAGAGGAAGAGTGCGCCCACAAGGACATAGTGTGGTTTCAACCTCAGCTAGGTCTCCTGTTTCATAGCGAATCATCGGCATGGTCCACATGCCTAATGCTGTGGTGATGATTGGGCCAGGCTCCCCTGAATCCGCAGCAACCTCCACAATGTGGCTATCAGCGCTTACGTGAAATCCAGAACGACGCTCGCACTCCCACGCGAAATTCGAAAGCTCAACCAACCCGTACACATCGACAGGATCCCTTCCGAGCGCACCCCGAACCAGTTGGCGAGTGGCCGGCGAGAGGGTTTCACTATCGGAGACGATGAGTCGGGGCGCGGGCAGCTTGAGCCCCAGCGTTTGGACAGTTTCCGCCAAGGCATGCAGCGTACCTGCCCCTGCAACGATCACGTCCGGCCTCGTCTTAACCATGCGTTGTGCCCAGAACTCTGGTGGGTCAAGAATCGAACACCAATCTTTTGGAGCGATACCAAGCCGTTGGACGAAAAACTGCCGACCAAAAGTCATGCGAATTTCAAGCGTGCGGTCAGTCCAGCGGAAACCATGTTCGAAAAGAATGCGCCAGGCAACCACCCGCTGCCACTGCTGATCTGTGGCTCCAAGAAAGATCCGCAAGGGAGTTCCTGTCGAACCGCTCGTTTCAACGACTCCACATTGACGTGGATCAATCCCCTGTGCAACAGCTTCCTCCGGACTTGCTTGCTTGAGACGATTCTTTTGAAGAATAGGTATTTCCCCTATATCATCCAAAGAACGAAATTCCTCAGGGTGATAACCCGCCTCCTTGTAAAGCCTTCGATAGAGTGGAACGTTATGGTAGGCATGATTGAGGAGCATCCGAATCCGCTCCTCCTGTACCTGACGTAGATCCACCAGGCTCCACCGACTGGAAGCCAGAGCTTGTCGAATTAACCGAAAAGTTTTCCATCCGTCTAACAACATCATTCGTTATAATGCGGCGTCTCTTCTCTTACTTCTGTTTTCATTCAACAAAACGTGGGCGCAATAATAATGCCTCGCTGCCCAACCAGGTTCGCCCATACGACGCGACTCACAAACATTCTGTAGAAAAATCATTTAATCTCGGTACACCCCGCTCGGATGGATTTATTTTTTCAGCTCTGACAGCAATAAAGTTCCCTGTCACATACCGCGTGGGCCAGCGCGACAGATGTTCAAATGCCTCCAGCCAACGCAAAAATCGTTGTTGCACAGAACCCTTCGCGCAGGAGCACAAGAGCTTGGCGGCGAGTACGGCGAAGATACGCGGGCAATGAAGCACTGCCGTGACCTCTCTCACCTCGAAGTCTATTTCCCGCAGCAACTTCTGTAATCGCCAGGGACCACAGGTGGCTCCAACATAGTAGGGAAGAATACCCAACCGGTTTAATAATTTGAATGGAAGAATGTTACGCGCGGCAATAATGGGATTAGCAGGATTGTCCAATGTCAGGATTAGCTGCCCGTCTTTGCGAAGCACCCGGTGCAATTCCCGCAAACTCACAATGATCTCATCGAGGGTTTGGAAATGGTCCAAGGTGGAATTGGACACCACCACATCGAACGATTCCTCTCCGAAAGGAAGATGACGCACATCTGCGCATGCTCCACGAATGCTCATATCCCTAGGACAGGCCAATTGCACATTCTGGAATGAGAGATCCATTCCAACGATCTTGTGAGCACGTGTCTTCAGGAATTGAATAAGCCCCCCTCCCACCGCTTCGTCAAACGTATCAGTCTTTAGCAACCGAGGAGATGGGTGTTCGGGAAGCCAACGGAGAAGAAGGGACTGATTAACCGTATCACTATGTTTTCTCCAGAGCTGATCCGGGCGTGTCTTTTTCCATTCGTCTGCTATGGATTCCCAGTAGGTCGCACCTTCGTTTATCACGCCGTTGATTCCCTGATTGAAAAATGGGAGTGAAGAGCCTTTAGATCTGAGCCAAGATACTTTTCATCTCGCTAGACCAGCCCACGACAGTGTCGCCCAAATAGTATCGGACTTTCCGGACAGTGAGTTGATATTTCAATAGGTAGGTTCTCAAGCCTTACACTGACAAATCCGCCTGAGGATGAAGCAACACTCCGTTTAACCGAATGATAATTTTAGGTTGTCTTCATGTGTATAGAGGAAAGGCCTGATTCGGCGGCACGAGAATTGGTTGGGCACTTACGTGCCTGGTTCTCCCGCCATTCAGAGGACCATCACCCCTTTTCTAGATGGTGGATTGCCCCTGAATTTCCGAACACTTGAATGGTAGGCCTGGTTATATCCATGAATAGGCCGTTTAAAGGCGACAGAATTGCAATATTTACTTTGCCATTCAAGATTAATCAAGAACAGAGGTAAATTTTGTCGGTCAAATAAAGCTTCACCCTGCCTGGTCCGTTTTCGCAAGCCCTTAGCCAGATGGTTTTCCACAGAACCGGATTCCTTCATGATCAGGATTTTCATGGTTTATTATTTTTTGTGTTCTGAATTTTTCTCTACACGATAGTCCCTAACGTTTTTTCCCTTTACAGATTGGCAAACGATGAAATCGTTCACTATCCGTATTCAATCAAGAAAATCCTGAGGAATGCCGCTTACCGTCCTCGGATTCCCACCACTCTGTTATAAATAAACCCGATGGTCCAACCCAGAACCCCACCAGTGAGTGCTCCGTAAAAAAGGCCTAGCAGACTCCCTTTCCACGTGACTGAATACCCAATGAAAAAGTTAGAAAGTAACTGAAGGTGGGATCCAACCTGTTCGCCGCCTTCGAGCAGAAGCCAAATCGTCATGATAAAAAGCCCTAATCCACCCATTAGCCCACAAACCACTGCCAATACCCCTCCCTGAATTTTGGCCACAACCCGGCTAAGCTCTTCATTACTCTTGGAATCCGTTCCCATATCTTCCCTCCAGGACACTGCCTCTTGTTTATAGCTAATCTAGAAGATTACGACGACGATTCGCTTCCTCTCGCCACCGGATGAATTGCGCATAGGCCTTCATGCTCCAGTTTCTGAGTGAGGCTCCTGAGTATCCTATCGCAAACCCCCCGATTCCTCCCTCTAGGAAACCTACAAGAGAACCACCCCATGTCACTTGAAATCCAATTAAAAAATTCCCAAGCAGAGACAAGTTTGGCCCCACTACCGGTCCTCCTTTGAGAACCAGAATTACAGTCCCGATCAAGATGAGGAGGCCGCTCACGGTACCGACAGCCACACCCAAAGCGACAGGGTCCAGTTTGGCAAATACAATCTCGATTAATTCTTCTTCGTTTTCCATGGGAAGTTCATCGACGTATTCCTTAACCCGCATCGGCACCATTCGATCGCCGACATTGACCGAAGTCGCACGGCCCTCCTCATGGTATTCCTTTTCCGTATTGACCGCCCATACATCATGATGCGTTTCACCCATGATGTTTCTCGCGGCATACACTCCTGTTACCATGGAATGATCCTGGTTGTTATAGCGATGCAGGCCATTTCGTCCAATGGTCTGAAGATTTGAAAATGTTTCCAGATACTCTCGAATCGTCCGGACATGATCCTGATAGTGATGATCGTAAACCGGATAGGCCTTTTCCATACGAACCACGGTTCCGTCTTCAACATCGCGGGGATTAATGAGCCCGAGTTGCGCACATTCCCGTGTACCGAATTCGATTAACCGGTCGTTCGACCATGTCCATTCATCGTCTTTGTCCCAGAGAAAATACTCAAGGCCCAGGGAAGTCCGTGAGGGATCCGGCACCATGTACGGGCTCCAATTTTTATAATTCTGTATTCGTCCCATTTTGACTTCAGGTGAATGGATATAGATCCAGTTATCAGGGAATACGTCCTCGCAGTTAACCACCAGGACCACGGTTAAATAATCCCGATACCGCAGACCAAGGGCAGCCTCCACGACCTTCGCAGGGGGTTGAGGGTCCATGGCCTCGATTAACTCGCGAAGAGGCATCGTCGACACAAAATCGCTGCCCTCGAATTCTACATGTTCCCCTGATGATGCTCGCCCGGAAACACAATCTACCAGGCCATGGCGATGCCGGATACGCTCGACTTTAATGCCTTTTAATGTCTGAGATCCAAAACCAGCCACCAATTCTTCGCACCGTTCCCACATCATCCCCGGTCCCAGGCGAGGGTAATGAAACTGCTCAATGAGCGAGGTCACGATTTCACCCTTCTTCCCACCCCTTTGACCAAGTAGAGCATTGCGAACCGCTTCTTTCAAAGAAAGGTTTTTGATTCGTTGCGCGGCCCAATCGGCGGATATCTCGGTACAGGAAATTCCCCAGACCTTTTCCGTGTAGGTTTTGAAAAATATCTGATATAGGCGATATCCAAAACGATTGATGACCCATTGTTCAAAATTATCCTCTTGGGCATTTGGAAACACCTTGGTCTTGGCATAACTGAAACAGACCAGGAGGGCCTCAACGACTCCCAGTCCGGCCAACGCATTGGTGGCCTTCAGCGGATAGTCAAAAAAATGCTGGTTGTAATGGATTCGGCTTATCCGAGGTCGAAGGAGAAAGTTGTCACCGAGGATTTCATTCCATAACTCAGTCACCATCGGCACTTTGGAGAAAAATCGGTGGCCACCGATATCAAAACGGAAGTCTCGATAATTGACGGTTTGCGATATACCACCTACCTGTTTCCCGGCCTCAAGGATGAGGGAGGAAGAACTGTTTTTCCCCAACTCATAGGCCGCCGTGAGACCAGCTGGACCCGCACCAATCACCACGACAGGATGGGATGCCACTACTGCCCCCCTGACTTCCTGAAGGTGTCGAAGGGTTCATGGACAAGAGCCGGCTTTGTCGACCCCTTCCGGTTGCCCCCACAAAAAACATGTCGTGCCAGGCCTATAGCAAACGCCAAGCCGCTATACAGGTAGTACAGCCAATGCCAGGGAACACTCTGCAGGGCAAATCGAATCCCACGTTTGTTTAGATAGAAGCGATAAAGTGGAGCATTGATGATCACGAGCGAAACCATGATCACCGCCGCCACTCCCAGCAATGAAACCCACCAGACCGATCCCAGCAGTGCTCCCACAAGCCCATACGTCAATACGACACAAAGGCGCTCGGAATGCCGGATGTTTAAGTCATTCGTAAACCTGCGATCTCGAAGGATTAACTCTGTCCAAGGGATTGCGCGGTAAAAAAAGTCTGCTTTGAGCATTGAACAGATACCCCATCGTTTCAAATGTTTGACATGGATATCTTTACACAACCGAATCTTGTGACCAGCCTTTTTCAATCGATATCCTAACTCAATGTCTTCAATTGAAGGACGTCGATATTTTTCGTCAAACCCACCTATTTCCAAGAAAATATCACGGCGGATGGCCCCGCAAGCCCCCCAAAAGGTGGAAGCCTCCTTTTGGGCATGTTGATGGACATAATGGTGAAAGAGATTTTTGTATTGGGATAAAAAGTTTTTTTCGGCAGGAGTGTCATCGTACGATCCGATCAATGCAGTGAGGTCCGGATTAAAATGAAACGTTTCTGCCACCTGTCGCAAAGTATCCGGATGCACACACACATCGGCATCGACAAAGAAAAGATATTCGCCTTTGGCCTGAAGTGCCCCAATGTTTCTGGGCTGTGCCGGTCCCCCAGAAGTGGTCGGAAGTCGAATGACTTGGGCACCAAACTGTTTCGCCACTTGCCAGGATCCATCGGATTCACCATCGGCGACAACGATTATTTCCATGGGAGGAGGTTCTAAAGCAACCAGGCTCATCAGGCATTGACGAAAGGGCTCACCCCCGTTGTACACAGGAACAACAATAGAAATGGTTATTCCCTGTATGGATAATAACGGACCACTGTCCTTCTTGCCTTTGTCATCTTGAGAAATTTTGTTCATACCCTAATCATATTGGACTGACAAACACATTCGGCTCAAGACAGTCCTTCACAGGCACTTAAGTAGGAAACTAGTGGGAAATTCCCTAAAATTTTTGGTATAGCCAGATCCACCGAGCAGAAAGAAATCCAGCCTTGATGGACAATTCTTGTCCATGCGTGCATTGGCGTCTAAAAGTGAGGCAAACCATTTCAAATTCAATTGGGGGCTAATAAATCCACAAGTCCTCGAGTGAGCTGCTTTCACCCCCACCAGAAATTTATCGGTTCCCAGAACGAAAACCCAAGAGAAATCAACCCTCAGAGGGGTCCCCTATCAAGAGAGACTACGGCTCCCAGGCTCAGGGGAAATACATTCTTGAGTTTCAAAGCAGAAAAATCGCAGGAAAGCATAGTGGAAACCAGTGGGTTCTTTGATGGGATACCGAGGTGGTTGCGGGGGAGGGATTTGAACCCTCGACCTTTGGGTTATGAGCCCAACGAGCTACCAGGCTGCTCCACCCCGCGAGTCGATAGTAGAGGAGGGATGGTCGAGAAGTCAATGCAAAAACAGGAGTTTAGCAGAAGAAGACACTATGGTATCTTCTCCTTCCTATGATGTTTGCCGGAATCATTGCCATCCTGCTGTTTCTATGCCTAGTCATTGGTGACTGGTTTCAATTCACCACATTGAAAAGTTGGGCCGGCCGGTATGGATGTCCCTTGGCCCACAGGCAGAAAGCTCTGGATTCTCATCCAGCCCACCCCATTTCCCATGCTTTTCACAAGTCTGACGCACTGCCCTTGCCTCATGGGATTGCCCGCTGGGTGGAAGACAGACAGGTCATTGTGATCCGTCCCTATTACCAACTCTTTTCCCTGAGTTTTCGCACAGCATGGCCATTGAAGGGGACAATTGACGTAAGTTCAGCCGGCACCCAACTCCTGCTTCATTTGTCCAAGCGTATTCCCTGGTCGTCAGCTATTCTCACCCTGTTATGGCTACTTTTTGTCATTGGAGGCACTCTCACGTTTGTCGTACTATTTATTCTTGATGGAGGGATGAGCACAATTGGGGGAGTTTTTTGGGTAGTCGGGATAACCGCCTTGGGCTTTTTAGTGCTGGCAGGAGGCTTGATCCTGTTATCCTTTGCCTACCGGCTTGAGGATTCCCGCCTTATGCAGGTCCATCAGGAATTACTGGACGCGTTGACGGCTCCTTCCTTAAAGGGTTCGAATAAGCCCGAGAATGCCTGAAGCTGTCTCAAACGTAGAGAAACAATCTTTCATCACCTCCTGTATGAACCTGAATGGTCTAATTTAGGGAATTGTGGCAAGAAGATCACTCTTGGCTTTTGAAAAGTTCTCGACCCGGAACGTTGGCAATTGATACGCCCACCCCTGCACACGCTGATTGAACGCCTCAACTTCTCCCTGAACCTCTTCCGGTTTTTTTAATATTGATTCTTCTTTGGAGGAACGCTTCCCCTGCTCTTCATCTGTTTGCTTCCCTTCCGGCGATCCCAGGTCCATTTCGTCTTGAGCAGAATCCTGAGCTTGGACCGTTTCCCCTTTCTCTGGGGGAGGCGCGTCCCTCACAGATTGAACCAGTTTCTGATCAAATTCCGCAGAAAATTTTCCAAAAAATTTGCCTTCCTGCTTGGCCGTTTGGACATGAAGCCTGAGACCGTCAAAGGTTTCCAACACGACGGTTACTCCTGTGTGATTCTGAAAATTCATCTCTTCTTCTTTTTTCACATCTTCTAGGGAGAGCTGCACAAGAGTTCCCACTACATTATTCACATTAAACTGAGATGCCACCTTGGAACCTGCAGGGATCGAATCCAATTGAAAATCAAGATCATCCGGCTTCTCTCTTAAAACGAGAAGACTTTCCCCGCCGGGATGCGTGACCGTCACTCGATGCACCCGTTTGGTCGTCAGTGCCGTTATTTCCGTGTCCAGCCATTCTCCGGCCACTTTTTCCAACGGCAAATTTCCTATTGTCAGCCAGGTTTGGGGATCTCCTGGTTTCCGAACATAGATTTCACTCATCCGTGGATTCCCCTTTGCAGGACGCTGATTCCCCAAAATCACCACTGCCGCCTCAGAATTATTCGGAGTTTTCAAAGTCACGGTTGTCGAAAGCGAGCCTTCTTGCTCCTTGTCTTGTAAACCCAATCGATCGTATAACTCCGGATTTTTCGTTTTGGGTTCCAGTATTCGCACCTCCGCCAACCCGATGAGAGTCTGCTTTACCTTCTCCACATCAGCGCGATACCCTGCCTTCTCCTTGACCCGCCAAGTCTTCTCCCCACGCACCAGCGTCACGGTCTGATCTTTCGTCTCCACAACCACTTCGCTCACATTATTCACCACCGACAACAGTGACGGGAACAAGAGTTCACCACTACCTGGCAACTGAGAAGCCGGCTCTTGACTCACGAAAACGGCCACGACAATTCCTACAATGGTTATGGCGGCTAAAATACCTAGTGTTTTGGCTTTCATTCGCTTCCCTTAATATTCTTGAATAATCTGATGCGGCCTTCTGATAATCGCGAGCGTCTTAAGCTTTTGTCCGCTTCTTCCTGATCCCGGAAGAACTGATCCACACACCCGCTATACCAATCAACAATGGCACAAGTCCGATATTGATAAATTTCACCCAACTCTCCACACGCTCAATATTTTTGCCAAGCTCATGTTGCACACCTCTTAATTCCTTGCGAACCTGAAGCAACTCCTTGCGAAATTGTCCCATGGCCTCCTGCTGTTCCACACTCAGGATCATGGAATTTCCTTCAGGCTTTTGGCTTTGCAGTTCTTGAATTTTTCGTTCCGTGACCTTGAGTTGTTCCTGGAGTACTTGCTCCTTTTGCCGGAACTGCTGCTCGGCTTCTTGTTGCAACACTCGCAGAAGTGTGAATGGCCGGGAATATCCGGCGCGACTTCTGACGCTGATGAGATCATTGCTTCCCGTCAAATTATCTAAGGCGTTCGTGACAAACGTTCCATTGCCGGAGTTAGGAATACCAATCCGTTGCCCGAAGAAATTTTGAACTTGAACCCAAAACCGGTCCTGTAAAATATCCGTATCTGCCACCACAATTACGTTGATAGGCTCTTTCGATCCCTGGAGGTGGTCTTTGGTCTGGCTTTCGGTTTCTGGAACCGTAACCGGAGTCTCATCCTTGGTTGGCACCTCTTTTGGTTTTCCCTCAGGAAAAGCCGTTTTCACGGTTCCGGTTATCCTGGCGGCCACGACAAACTTCTCGCCTTCGGGACGATAACTATTGAGTAATCCACCGACATCCGGCATGGCTGACAAGCGAGATATTTCAATCTGCATCGCGGCTTCATCTGATTGAATGAGCGCCTCGACTGTGGTCCCGGTCTCCCCTTTCTTCCGAATGATTCCTGCTGATGCCACCGTGATCGACGGCACTTGAGCCGTCACGATATCCTTGTCACTGAAATGCTCCTGCCGGAAATCAATCCAGACTGGGTAATCCACCACCTGTAGCCGGCTTTGTTGTTGCACTTGCACCTTTTTGGCCAATGGCAAATCTCCCAACACCTGCCCTTTCACCAACTCAACACCCCAGGCTTCAAACAATTTGGGCATATTTGAATCCCGGGGACCTCCTCCTCCCATCGGGTTCATAGGATTGCCGCCTCCACTATCCGATTCGGCAAGGGGATCCACAAAAATCATGGCATGCCCACCTCCCAACACATACTGATCAATCGCATAGATGGTCGCCTCACTCAGCGATTTAGGATGCACAATCATTAAGACACTAATCTCTTCAGGAATAGCCACCGCCGTCGGTTCTATTTTTTTTACTTGGAACATTTGTTCGATGTGAGAAAGTATGAGCCAGGGTTGGCTGCCTCCTTGTTGTGGCATAAACGGCATGCCCCCACTCCCATCAATGGGTAGCGTACTCAGTAGACCAAGAATCTTTTTCTTGGGATTTGCCAGCGTGTGAATCATCTTCGTCAGATCATATTCCAAAAACTCTTCTCGCTCCGGTTGAAAAAATGGGATCACTTCCAACTCATCGGTGGAGCTGGTCCCGGCCAATCCAAAGTAAAACTGCGTACTGCCATTATCCAAGGGGATACCCTGCAAACCGTAGGCTACCGCTCGATCTTCTTCCTCTGAAAACGGCTCTGGATCCATCACCTGCAAGTACAATTGATCTCCAGCAACTTGTGCGTATTCCTCTAACATTTCCTGGACGCGCGTCGCGTAACTTTTAATTCCTGGCAAACCGGTTGCCAGCTTTTGAGAGAGATAAAACCGCAGTGTGATGGGTTCCTCCAAATTCCTAAGAACATTTCTGGTGCCATCGGACAACGTATACAGGTCATGTTCTGTCAGATCGAACCGTGCGGAACTGAACGCCGCGTTACTCATCATATTGAAGGCACCGAACAGGACGGCGGCCATGATAAGACCGCTTCCCGTGAGTATTTTTCTATTCATCATCACTCCTCATTAGCAAAAGTTCACACCCGACCCCTTGGCATTCCCTTATGATTCAGCCTTTTTCATATCAATAACCGTAGCCGTCGCAAATAGCCAAAATGCAATCAGCGACAGAAAAAAGAGAATATCCCGTAAATCCAGGACACCTTTGCTGATCGATTGGAAATGCGTCAAAAAGCTAAATGAGCTAATGGCATTAAGCAGAAATTGTGGCGCCCACCCGCTGAATAGTTCCAGAACGAGGGGGAACCCACTCAGGATGAATCCCAAGGAAATGACGACGCTGACCACAAAGGCAATCACCTGGTTTTTGGTCAAAGCGGAGATGCAGGAGCCGATGGCTAAAAACCCCCCGGCCATCAATAGACTGCCGAGGTAGCTGGCAAGGATGACGCCATTATCCGGATCGCCCAACAGATTCACCGTGAGCCACATGGGAAAGGTCAGGGCCAAGGCAATTCCTGTGAAACACCATGCGGCTAAAAACTTCCCTGCCACGGCCTCCCACATGGTGACCGGCAGGGTCAGCAACAGCTCAATCGTTCCGGAACGACGTTCTTCCGCCCATAGGCGCATGGCCAATGCAGGGATCAACACAAGATAAAGCCAGGGATGAAAATCAAAAAACGGCACCAGATCGGCCTGACCTCGCGCAAAGTAATTCCCCAGATAAAATGTGAACGCTCCACTGAGTAACAAAAATATGACTATAAATACTGCCGCGATCGGTGTGGCAAAATACCCGGCCAATTCACGTTGGAAAATCACTCCAATTCGTCCCACAATTCCTCCTTCACTCACGAATACGTCTTTCAGTCCCTTTAATTCTCCGCCACCGGTCTCTCAGAAGCGCAGGGGATGCGCTCCTGGTAATTTTTGGGTGCACACTGGCTACGCGCCTCACCTGCTCGGAGTACCCCGCCTTCCAGAACAATCGCTTATTAGGAGATTGTCTGCTTGGGAGTCGTCAACAAACGAAACACCTCATCTAACTTCCCCCGGTCGGGATATAATTCCCTCACTTCCCACCCCTGTTCCCGGACACAATGTCCAATATCCGGGAGAATCCACTGCCCGTCATCGGGGTAAATACGAAATTTCACCAGGTCACCGTCACGACCCAACTCCTCAATCTTTTTGACCCCTTTCACCGTCATCAGGTGATGATGTAAAACCAAGGGATCCACACCCGCAATCGTGCCCAGGACCGTATTGTGAGCCGGAGACTTTCCTTCCAATTCCGCTGGAGTGCCATCAAACACCACTTTCCCCTTCGCAATGATCATGGCGCGGGAACAGAGTGCATGCACTTCTTCCAAGATATGTGTAGAGAGAATAATGGCCTTCTCCTGGGCCATAGCCCGAATCAGTGTTCGAACTTCATGCTTTTGATTGGGATCCAATCCATCGGTGGGCTCATCTAAAATTAAAATGTCCGGGTCATGAAGGATCGCCTGAGCCAATCCCACCCGACGCTTAAACCCTTTAGACAAGGTTTCGATCGATTGATTCAACACCGATTGCAAATTCACCTTCTCGACCGTTTCCGAAACGGTTCGCTTAAGCGTTGCTCCACGATATCCCCGCATCTCTCCGATAAATGTGAGAAACGAGGCTGGAGTCATATCCTGATAAGCCGGGGCCCCTTCTGGCAGATAGCCTAAACGCATTTTAGCTTCGATGGGTTGATCTTCAATATTATGCCCACAAATATGCACCGTACCGCTCGTCGGCGTAAGAAAACCCGTGATCATTTTCATGGTTGTGGATTTACCTGCTCCGTTCGGCCCTAGGAAACCCAGCACCTCCCTTTTTCCCACGGTAAATGACACACCATCCACCGCAACAATCGGCCCAAATGCTTTTCGCAAGTTTTTAATTTCAACCATGATTTCCATTCTACCCTCTTTATCTCAATAATTTTATGAAATGCCCTGTCGCACATGTCGTGCTCCCGCTACCTGATTTGATCCACTCCCTCTCCACTCAATGGAAATACAATGGGGGCAACTCTTTTGCGTGTTTGTGAGATTTTGGCGGCTTGGCTGTTATGGCCGGCTTGACTGTTTCCCAAAACTGCCGACCATCCCAAGTCTCTTGTTCTGTGGAGTTAGTATACAAAGTCCGATCAAGGTTCCAAATGGCTGCGGAAATCGCATCCTGATCAGAAATAGGCTGACTCAATATACGCTCAACCAATCTTAGGCTCCGACAGGGACGCCCTTCTTCCTTGAAGGAAGCCCATTGCAGTAGCGCATCGCGCGTTTTTCTTGCCGACTGTTCAAAGCATGCTGTCTTGACCACTTGAATGGCCTTTCGTTCCGATTCCAATTTCCCACCATCTTTTTTCGCTGGTTCCTGAATCCGTCCTTTCCGTTTTTGACGCTCTCGCCACCAGGCCGCCAGGGTCACCAACCACAAGATTAAGCATCCCCCTGTTATCCAGGACCATGGTAATGGCTCGGCACGATCAGAGATGCCGAAGTTAGCCGGCATTTGGGCATTCACCTGATGATCACTCTCTATTGAAGAAACAGACGGGGCCTGAACTGACGTGGGAATTTGTGCTGAGGATCCTGGTGGAAGCGTGCCGAGAACCGTCAGAACCTTAGCGGGGAGGCTGGCTTCTTCCCACCGGGAAGCCTCAATGTTCCACCAGGGAACATGAATAGCGGGCAACGTCACCGTGCCAGGTTGAGTCGGCACAAACACGAATTTTTCTTCCCTGGACCCTACCACCCATTTCCCATCAAAATCTGTTTGGGTTTTAGCCTTGTCCGGATAGATCTTTACGATGGGTTGTGAGGGCATAGTCACTTCAGGCAGTTGCTCCCCACGCTGACCTTTCGCACGCATCAGGATCGTTCGAGTAAGGGAATCCCCTATTTGAAGTGTATCGGTATCACCCGACCATTTTTCTGTGAGGGTCAGTGCTTTCGCCGGCAGCCATAACCGCCCATTCAAATCTGGCGGAGGATCTTTGACCGTGAGCTCAATCTTCGGACTTCGCCTATGAATCGATTGTGAGGTTTTGAAAGGATTTCCCCCCAGACTCCCGGACCGATTGCCAAATAACTCTTCAAAGAGCCTCCCACGGGTTCGTCCATCCTGCACCGTTCCAGAAAAGAGAACCTCGGGAATAACATGAGTCCCGCTTTGTTGCGGGGTGATCACATAACGACGCTCGGTGATATGATACCGCCGCCCGCTTCGAGTGGCTTCGTAGGAGGCATCCTTTCCGACGCGCTCCATTATGCCCCAATCAATTTCCGGTTCATCTAATCGGCCTTCCTGAACGGAAATCCCACTGACCAAACGAAGCGTCAGAAGAACCTGCCCTTGAAGATGGGGAAAATGTGAGTCCACATCAGCTTCGAGGAAAATATCTCGATCCTCGTTCGCGCCGCTGCTGTGATTCGGCTCATTGACCATCAGTTGAATGGGGCCAGTCTGATGAGGACCCACGGCGATAGGAGGAATGGTCACTGCTCCTGTTCGCTTTGGCGCCAGCGTCGCAATCCATCGAACCAATGAAGTGGTCCGCATATTGATGATCGAAGTTTGTTGACTTTGGGTCGTGCCCAACACATCGAAATCCGCGCCTAAGCTATCCCAATCAGGCGATTCACCGGAAGCAGTCTGATCCGTCTCCACGATGAGCTGGAAGGTCTCATCTGCCATGACCGGATTCCGATCCACATAGGCCCTGACCGTTTGGGCCGAAACCGGAGTGCTAAGCCCCATCATTCCAATGCAAACAACCATCACCCATCGGCATCTCAAAATTCTCACCAGCGCTTTCCTTGAGAAATAGTCGACCCTCCAGCCTCTACACGGCGTTGATGCTCCAAAAGAAACTTTCGGCGTAACAAACCGCCGGGATCATCCGGGATCCGGCGAAGCCATTGTTGGAGAACCTGCTCAGACTGCTGCCTTTCCCGTGTTAGTGCTTCGTCCACGGCGGAAGACACTCCTGAATGCTCCGCCTGATCTTCCGACTTTTCTTCCATTGCCGATTGTGCCGACACCGGCTTTTTAGGTTGTTCCGCCTTCAAAGGATCTACCCCCTGGGCCTCTCTCTCAATATTTTCTTTAGAAACGTGCTGATCGCCATTCGACCGGTTAGAGGTCGAGGCAGGATCCGACCCTGATCTGACGGCTTGGTCTGACTCCTCTTGTTTTCCTTTTTGAGAGTCAACTTTTTCCGAATCGGATTGCTTATGGGTTGAGTCAGAAGCCTCCTCTGATTTTTCTCCTTCAACTCCGGTCTCATCCCTATTATTTTTCGGTTTTGCAGAGGAATCATCCGATTCTTGGGATTGTTCTCCTTCCTGATCCGCGGATGATGGTTTATCCAAGAGCTGCTTGATGATTTCTAGATTATGTTTGGCATCTGCATGATTTGGTTGCTGAGTGAGGGCTGCTTGATATGATGCCAGGGCTTCTTCATAACGACCGAGACGAGCCAAGGCATTACCTCGATTGTAATGCCCCTCCGGCGTATCAACTATGGAAAAGGCTTCTTCTGCTTCCTGATATTTTCCTGCCCGATAATGAGCTATTCCCTTCCAACCGGGGTCTTGAAACAAGGCTGCCGCTTCTTCCGGGGCCTCACGCTCTAATGCCTTAATCCCCTGTTGATCGGGACGAACCCAGAGATTTTCCCAGGAAAAGGCCTCGCTGATCTGAGGAATAAGCAGGAATGCCAGCATCATTCCTAACCATCCCGGTCGAAATGCGGGCAATGCCAAAACCAGGAGCAGGAGGACGAGCCAGGGTCCCTCCTCTCGCCACAGATCGGTTGTTCGCTGTTCAGATGTTGAAGAGGATAGCGCCCTCGTGGACACATTGGCAGGAAAGACCCGGTTGATATCCTGATCGTCGGCGGTCACCGTGACATAACGACCTCCTCCTACTCGAGCAATACCTTGAAGAGACGGAATATCTAATTTGGGAATAACCACCGCTCCATCCTGATCTTTGAGAAATCCGCCTGTTTCCGGAATAGGGGCTCCATCGACAGTCCCAACACCAAGCACAGACACACGCCCCCCTTGACGGCGTAACTCTTCAGCCACCTTCAATGTTGCAGGATCTCCCTCGCCATCCGTCAGTAATAGCACATCTCCCTCCGACTGCCCGACGTGCTGAAGGAGTTCATAGGCTTTCTGCAAAGCGAGATCAGTTCGGCTACCCTGGAATGGCATGAGTTCTGTCTCGAGGGATTGCACAAGGGGCACCATGGTGTTGACATCATCAGTCAATGGGGACACCACGAAAGATTCACCGGCGTAGACCACCAGAGCGGTTTGCCCTTCCTTCCTGGCCTTGAGCATATCAAGAATTTTGTGTTTGGCTCGGGTCAACCTGGAGGGAGTCACATCCTGCACATCCATTGAACGAGATAAATCCAAAACCATCACCAACGCCGATTCTGCTCGAAACACAGGCTGGGGTAATTGGGACCAGACGGGCCCGGCAAGGGCACAGACCGCCACAGTCCAGCCTAATCCAAGAAGCACGAGAGGCATGCGATGCGTCGCTCCCTCCGTGCCCACCAATAAATGAGGGAGTAAATGGGTATCACACACCGATTCCCATATCTGAGCTGTTCTCCCACTCCTGGCTGCTAGCAGGAAGAGCCCGAACAAGGGAAGCAATCCCCATAACCATTCCGGTCGTAAAAAATGAAACATGGACATTTTATCGTCCTGCTCGCGCTGGGATCCCTTCCGCCTTCCATCTTGGTCTGAGAAACCATTCCTTTTTCCAGATGAAAGACATGACCATTACACACGAAAGGGCCAAGGCAAATCCTAACGGCCATATATATAATTCGGTCGTCGGTCTAAACAGTTCCGTTTCAGTGGTCGCCGGCTCGAGACGATCCAGTTCTTCATAAACCTTCATGAGTCCCTCAGTATCTTTCGCACGCAAGTACAGCCCTCCGGTCCGTTGTGCAAGATGGCGAAGGGTATCTTCATCCAAATCGCGAGAAGGATTTACAGTCTGTGTGCCGAAAAATGATGCAATTTCCATCCGATCGGCACCAACCCCGATGGCATAGATTCGAATACCTTGTTCCTCAGCCAACGCCGCCGCTTGTGTGGGTGACACTTCTCCCGCAGTATTGGCTCCATCGGTTAATAGCACCAATACCCGGCTTCCCGCCTGTTGTTCCTTGAGCCGTTTCACGGCAAGGCCGATCGCATCCCCAATCGCGGTTTCCTGCCCCGCCAGGCCAATTTCTGTTTCCGTCATCATAGCCTTTACCGTGTCCCGATCAAATGTCAGAGGTGTCTGCACGTAGGCCCGAGAACCAAATACAATCAAACCCACTCGATCGCCGGTTCGGCGGGCGATGAACTCCCCGGCTGCAGCCTTCACAACCTCCAAGCGGGTGACTTCCCGCCCGTTAACCGAAAAATCCGGAATTTTCATGCTCCCTGAAATATCGACTGCCAACATCAGATCTCGCCCGCTGGTTGGCAACCCCACAGGGTCACCACTCCACTGGGGACGGGCTGCCGCCAAGAGCAGGGCAGACCAAATGATTATCCCCACCCAAAACAATGTTGAGCGCCTGGAACGATTCACTCCCATCAGCTGGCTGGATTGAAGACTCATGATGTCTTCAAAGTGCGGCACTTTCATGGCGCGACCGGATGAATTGGACACAGAAGGTGCCCAGCGCCGCACCATCCAGGGAAACAAAACAAACGCCAACGCCCACGGCCAGGCCAACGTCATCATGTCCTCTCCCTCCCGTTGGAGGGAGTCACGTGCTGAATCCAATGTTCGACCAATTGCATCAGCTCGGTTCCCGACACGACCGCCTGCTGCTGGTATGGCCCTGAACTCAACAGATGGCCAACTCCGGCAGTGAATTCATTGGTCCGACCCGACCGATCTAAAAACTGCAGCCATGATACTCCTACCAATCCTGCTACCTCTGTTCGAGGAAAAGTTACCATGGCATAGCGGCGGACAATGGTTGAAAGTCGTTGAATCAGCCATTGATCATCTCGGTGAGTGTCATAATGCTGTTTGATTGCACCAAGTTCATTCATTGCAAGTCGACGCGCCTGTGTCCGACGTCGATTCCTCAGAATCCACAGGAACACTATGCCTCCCATCATGACCAAACCGAAGGTAATCCACCAACCCGGCGCTGGAGGCCACAGAGAAATCGGATCTGGCAGATGCACATCCCGAAGCTCTTGTAAGAGAGAACCTGATGTCGGCATGCTAGCCCATTCCCGTTATGCCATGCTCTGTTGGGCGCTTCGGCGATGCCCGATATCCTGTAACCCACCCCGTAATTGGAAAAGAATATCGTCGTGGGTTCCCAATGAAATGAATCCGATTCCACGGGTCAGGCACAACGTCCGAACATCTTCATAACGTTCCTTGAAGCATGCTGAATAGGATTGGATTGTTTTGGCAGATCCTGTATTCAATATTCCTGTTCGTATACCGTCCGTCACAGGATATTGGCCGGCAGGTGGCGGCTCTTGCTCCAATTTATCATACATGAAAATCACCACCACATCCTGGTGTCCCCCCAACCGAATGAGGGTCTGTTTGGCCTGCTGATCCCAATCCCGAAAATCACTCAAAAGGAAAATGAGGCTTCCGGGCTTCGCGGTTGTCTGGACTCGATTTAAGGCCAACTGAAGAGGTGAGGTAGAGGGATTCTGCCGTTCATTCACCTCTGACGGGTGCACACTATCTCGAGCTAGGAGGTTGAGAAGTTGAAGGACTCCGGTTCTTCCTCCTCTGGGTCTGAGTTCCACATGGTCCACATCTGAAAAAATCACCGCCCCAATCCGGTCTCCTCGCTCTTGCGATGCCCAACCCAATAATGCGGCAGCATGCGCTGCAATGACTGACTTAAAGGCCACTTTGGTCCCGAATCGCATTCCCTTTCTATTATCCACTACGAAGAAGACGGGTCGCTCCCTCTCTTCGCGAAAGACCTTGAGGTAGGGTTCATGGGTTCTCGCCATCACCCGCCAATCCATGAGGCGGACATCATCGCCCGGTTGATACCGGCGAGACTCCTCAAAATCCATGCCCCTGCCTTTAAACGGAGATCGCTCTCCTCCAGCCAAAAGGGTGTGCACCCGCTTCCGGGTCTTGGTTCCCAATACACCTGTCTGGTGACGCATATTGATGAGATCGGTGAGCCGAACCTCTACTCCTTGAAATCCTGGAGGACGGTTCGGCGGGAATTCTGATGGTGATGGCGTTTTACGGAACGGCCACATGATTCAAAATCTCTGAGATCACCTGATCGGTCCTGATCCCCTCCGCTTCGGCTTCAAAAGTCAGTAAGACTCGGTGACGCAAGACATCATGGGCGACGGCCTGTATATCTTCTGGCGAGACATAATCACGTCCTTCCAACCAGGCATGCGCCCTGGCACACCGCTCCATTCCTATGGTCGCCCGGGGACTGGCTCCAAACCGGATCCACCGCTTCAGCATAGAGCTATAGGGGCCGGGTTCACGCGTGGCCATGACTAATTGGACGATATATTCTTCGAGTGTGGGCGCGACGTACATATCCCACATCTGTCGACGAGCCGCCAGAATCACCTTTTGAGGAACCGGCGTGGGGGTTGTCACTCCATCCCCAGGAATCGCCCTCGCCTGTCGACGAACAAGCTCGGCAATCTTTCGCTCTCCTTCCACATCTGGGTACTGCACCCGGACATAGAGAAGAAAGCGATCCAGTTGGGCCTCAGGCAACGGATAAGTCCCTTCCTGTTCAATGGGATTTTGTGTGGCCATGACTAAAAACAACTCGGGCAAAGGATAACTGGTCCGCCCGATCGTTACTTGATGTTCTCCCATGGCCTCTAACAGGGCTGCCTGTACCTTAGCCGGAGCCCGATTGATTTCATCCGCCAAGACAAGATTGTGAAAAATCGGCCCTGGTTGAAAGCGAAAGGAGCCGTCGTTGGGACGATAGATATCGGTCCCGGTAATATCAGCGGGGAGTAAATCCGGGGTAAACTGAATCCGGTGAAAATCGGCCTCAATTCCAGAAGCCAACGCTTTAATGGCAGTAGTTTTGGCTAAACCTGGCGCACCCTCAACCAGAAGATGTCCATCAGCCATCAGGGCAATCAATAGCCTGAGAGTGAGGCCCTCTTGTCCAATTACCTGTTGATTCAGGAAGGCTCGAAGCCTTGATAGCTGCTCGTGTTCAGATCCAGACATGTGTCTTGATGTGAACCCGGTGGGTTCCTGTCGTCAAATTACTAATGAGTCCCTTATTAAATGGCACAGGACAACTTCACCCTTCTGGATGTCTGAAGTCCTCTTATTAATAATAAATTACCATTTTTGAGAGTCAAGGGGTATTCCGGAAAACGATATTCTTACCAAAAAACCACAGATCCCTTTCCCCTTTTAGAATTCTTTGAGAATCAGATGGAGGAGGACGCGATAGGGATGCCAACTTCGACCATAACCCGCATATTGGGGTGCAGTGTGAAATGGGAGGGAACTGACCCGGGGAACGACCAGGAATTTCAATTGCTTCATGGGGGCGAATGGCACCTCAATCAAACGCACATTCTCCACACTCTCCGCAACCGTTATGCCTCATCGTATGAGGAGTTGCCGTTGGATTTTCCCATAAATGGGGATCCCTGAAGTCAAAAAAAGCCTGTTGAGGAGTAAAAGACGGCGCAAATCCCTTAACTAAATTGAAAATGGGTGGAACTACCCCACGCCCACGTAGTGCTCATTAACAAGCATAATCCCGGAAAAATTTTCGCACAGTGCTTGTCGACAACCCTCAGGTTTTTTTATTCACGAAATGGTGATGTTTAATCTTTCTTCTTCCAACTTCATTTTTCCTATGAATTCGATCTTTTTGTGATCGTCTTTCTTTTCATTTGGCCGTTTTTTAGTTTTTGGGTTTACATTTCAAAAACTATTGAAATATCGCAACTTTCCCAGAATATTTTTCATTTATATCTCACTCACCAGTTCAGTTCTGCCCTAATTTGCGCCACTTGCCCATTGCCATAGTCCAGTTTTAACATCAAGTCATAGACTTAAATATCCCGTCAATCAATGCGGTGAACCTATGCTGTATTGCACACCATCAAGAAATCCTCCTCACCCTCTTCACGAGAAGTTAAGCAAGATTTAGCCTAGATTAAGTCCCGCACGGGTGTGAATCGGGACAGCGACCTTCCTGGCTTTAGCGAAAGTGAGAAGAAAGGGGATCTTTTACAGCATTGATCTAAGATTTATTTCCTGTTTAAACCCTCAAACCAAAAGAAGGTATGCCATAGACAAGTGAAGCACTGAAACTCATCTTTGGCCCAATTGCCTTTTCCAACAAAGTCGATAATACCCACAATTAAAACGGGAGGGCCCCTAAAATGGAGGACAACCAAAGAGGTCTTCAATAAAAATAGACTAGGTTCTGGTTCTGTACCCCTGATTCCCGATCGTATTGAATAAAAAGGAGGGATGAACATGAACCGTAAACTTTGCACAATTAACGTAATTGGGAGTGTCGTATTTGGAAGTACCTTGGCTTTGGGAAATCCTGGAATGCTGCCGGACCATCCGGGTTATCCCATGGGAGATGCCAAATCCCCGGTGACGGGCCAGTCGGTGGCCAATGACCCGGGGCAATCTCACCCCAGCCGGGATGAATCGCTGCAACAAGCTTCCAGATTTCATGATTCACATGCCATGAATCCTGGAAAGGAAGAACGTCCGAATATTGTGCCGCCTGGGGGAGCAAAGTCCATGAACACAAAGAGTGATTCCGGCAAGTAGGGTATAAGTTTGCAAACCGTCCCCGAACAATCGGGAGTACCAGGGGGTCTGAAAAGGAGGGAGATTAAAGCTCCCTCCTTTTTTTTACTATGCAAGCTATTGCCTGCCACTCAATCAGGTTTCAGGTTATCCTAGTAGCTCCAATCCTCCCCTTCAGCTCCAATCCTCCCCTTCGATTTAGAACAAGGTATAGATGAAGGGGGCAACGGCTGAACCCTCACTTAGGATTATAAGGCCGCCGAGCAATAAGAGCATGATGATGATGGGGGCGAGCCAGAACTTTTTTCGTTCCCGCATAAAGTCCCACAATTCCCCAAGAAAACCTGTCATCTGTTGTTCCTCCTTTAGAAGGGTTTCAGCACATGGTCCACGGACCTGGCCTTTTTGGGAATGCGATAGCTGTTCGCCTTGGGGTCATAACCAAGTTGCAATGGTCGTTTTCCTAATATTCCCATGACAAACGCCATGGGAGTAAACATCCCAAAGAACATTAGGCTTAATATTATTCGGGAATTGATCCATCCTAATTTTTCCCCGATCTTTATCCAGACTCGATGCAAGGGCCCCAGACCTTTTGGAAAAACCATTCCCATTGCCACAAAGGTCCCGGCAATAAGACTCGCCCATACTCGAATGCCTTCTCCATGAATGACCAATGGCCATAACGCTACTATCAAAAAGACTCCGCCCATTAACAAGCCAAACGAGCGAAGATCCTTTGCAGTTGGTTGATAAATCGTTGATGTCATGTCATTATTTTTT
>BQIZ01000020.1 GCA_021604365.1 Nitrospirales bacterium | reverse complement strand
GGAAGTCAAGGGATACACATTGTTAGAGGGGAGGCTAAGAGGCAGTTGGATTTGAAATCCGAGAATGCCACGCTTATTGGTCCACACCTGAAACCGTCCAGAATGGCGTTGGATAATTTGATGAGCGAGGATTAATCCTTGGGTGGCGGAAGGATCAGGCTCATCAATAAAGGAATCATCAAAGCCCCATTCCTCGATTGAAACCAGCTCCGAATCCATTACCGCTTTTTCAGCTTTCCACCACACCGAAACTTGAAGCCAATTCTGTCCCCTAACAAATCGATCAGCTTCTGTTTCAATTCGCAAAGTTCCAGACAATTTTGAGGGATCCTTTAAAAGGAAGAACAGTCCATTGAAAATTGCCTGCATGAGCCCTTGTCGATCTATAGAGACCATCGGGACATCGGAACTAAAGATTTTCTCAATCATCGTCTTTTGGTAAGAAGGATTGCTTGCCACAAACATCAGACAGGAATCAAGAATATCGTGAACATGGGTTTTTGTATTCAAGGAACCCGATAACGGCTTGACATATTCTCTGATTTCTTTTGTTAATGCATCTATCTTCGCAAGATCTTCTCCAACGATACGATGAAGCCTATCCATAAATTCTCCGTCATGCCGTCGTAATTCAGCCATTTGAACAAAGGCTTTAATTGAGACTAATGGATTATGAAGTTCCTGAGTCAATCCATTTGCCATGGCTTCAAGGGACCGTAGACGATCTACTTGGCAAAGTAAATTTTGAGATCGGTGAATTTCTTCTCGCAAAATGGCATTTTCTAAGGCTAAGGCAGATTCCTGAATTATCGTATTCCAAAATGTTTTTCCACCCATCTTCCGAATAGCTTCACTGGAAGTCGGGCCAAACGCCAAAACTCCCAATAGTTGGTTATTCCCAAAAATCGGATAAAACACCTCCAATCCGGCTTCCTCTAATATTTCAGCTATACGCATTTCGCCTTCATTGGAGTCTATCCCCTTTAAATCCTGAATGGAGACCCTTGACTGAGTGAATAGTAATAATTGTGGCAGATTATCGGAGATTGCCCATCCATTTTGAATAACGGGATGATCATGAGAAATTCCGAAACATGAAACAGCCCTATACCGATTTTCTTCAACCTGCAAAACAAAGATAGCGGCTTTCGATGCTCCAGCACTCCTTCCAACGGTTTCTAGAATGGCCTGGCCCAAATCGTCAATATTTTGAATGTTTGCGACTCTCGATGAAAATCTGGAGAGAGCTTGAGTCCTCAATTCCCTGCCTTTGAGAATAGTTCTCGCGACGGCGCCTTTCGTGCCCACTTTCATCTGATAAACACCCACAACTGTCATGAGATGAAGCACAAGTTGCACGACTGAAAATCTGACATTAATGGCACCCAGAAGTGATTTCTGTGCAAGAAGCAGCATCGGGTAAACAGGCTGGGACACAAACAATAAAATAGCAAAATAGGACAATCCTTTTTCAACATACACCGAAAATTCCAACCAGTGAAACCGCAACAGGGTATAGGCTACGATTGAAATATATACCGCAAAACCAATCGTCCCGTAGGGTAAAATTTCAATCCCATACCAGAGGGGATAATTTGTCGCCCCACCAATATATCCAATTCCAGAGCCGATGAGAAGATACAAAAACTGCCTACGACGCAATCCCTTTTCCCTCGCATAGGCCTGAATTAGAAGAAAATGAGCAAAGATTACAAGACCAACCCACCAGATCAAACAAAAATGAAAGACCAAACCAGGCACACCCCAAAACGGAAATACAGAAATTTGACGGACACCTTCAATAAAAAAAGGCGTAAAATCGGCAAGAAGAAAAACCCCACCCAGAAGGTAATTCCACTTAACGATGCCGCTATAAGCAATTTCTTTCCCGAGTAAATACAGAACATGATGCAGGAAGGTGATGGGAATAAAAATGGCTCCTGCCATTAATATGCGGAGATTAAGAAGCGCATAAAACTCCGAATCTGATACTTGCCAAGCAAAATACCCAAAACTCCATAAGGCAGTGGCAATTCCAAATAACCCAAATGTCCAATGCCTGGGATCATAGGGAGCGCGGAAGTAGACAAAGGATGCCAACCCGCTAGCGGCTAATCCATTTAACAATCCGCTGATGGCAAAAAATTCCACGGGTTTCGTGTTATTGACGAGGGAGTATTAACTTAAGGATTCCACACCAGGAAAGAGGTCATCATGAAAAAAAAGGCCGCACCAGCCTTGATGGGTACAACTTGATTTCAAACCGTAACCTGAATGACCAAAATGGTCAAGTATTCAGTATTTTGGGCAATGGTAACGTTTGAAAATAACAGCAGAAAAAATCAAAGCATAGTTGCTATGTTTTATAGGTTATGATCTGGCACAAAAACCAAAACATAGTTTATTTGTCTGTCATGAAAACCGACAATTCTCTCCTTATCACACCGGCCCGCAAGCTTGATATTCTTATTCCCTCGCTTACCTCATCATATTTAAAGGCACCTCAAAAACCCCGTAGTTATGGAACCACCCTTACGGGGCCCTTGAGCGATTGGCGGAAGGCCCTGAGCATCATGTGCGTGAGAGTGCGTGGTTGTCTGGGGTACGTTCAAGGCCTTCCCCGCTCCCCGTAGGAGCCCCCCTGCTGCCGACTGGCGGCCGTGAGAAACGATACCCGTTGGACGTTATCGCCAAGATTCTTACGCCCGATCTTTGCTCAAGCTCGGCCGCCCCTCGCGGGCACGTGGTGACCGAAGACTTGTTCGACGCGAACGCGCGTCCGCGCTCGACGGCGCCTCCGGTGTTTTGGCTGCACCGGCAGAGGCTTGTTCCGAAAGCCGTTTTCCTGCCTATGGGAGTGGAGGTCCTGGGTGTTGAGCCAGGCGTTGGGCTCCTGCGAGCGATCAGCTGAATCCGCCCCGACGCCTCGTCCGCCGGGCCCCGGGGGCCACCCGGCCTCCAGGGCGTGGCTGTCCTTCACAGCGGCCCGCGTTACGGTCTCGCGTCGAATTCCCTTATGCTGCTTGTCGACATCCCCCTGATTCTTCTAGCCCGGGTGATTGTCCCCCTGCGTGCTTAGCCAACGTTCGACGACCTCGTTCTGCCGGCGGGGGGGCGGGTGTGTCTCCCACGCTGGGGGGTTCTTGTGCGCTTTCATCGCCGCAGTTTCTTCTCGGCTATGCTCTTGGTTCGGAACCGGGACCATGGCCGCATCGATCCGTTGCCCCCCTCGCGGTTGGAGTCCCTGATCGGGCAGATAGGCGTCCCATTGCTCGACCAGAGCTTCGACCACGTCCGCTGGCGCCGAGGGTTCCCGAAACAGCCCGAGGGGCTTCGCATCGGGAATGCCTTGGCCCGATCGAGTGCCAGGAAGCGCATACACGACAGACGATTGCGGAGCAAATATTCTGTTGGGGCATCGGATACTTCTAGAGGGCTGGCAGCCTGAAGCCGTTGACCATGCAAAGGGCAGCCGGCCACTGTGGGTCCGCTTGGAGCGCCGAAGGGCGGTCGAAAGACGTCCCAGGGAACGACCTGCGCACGGGGAACTAAGGGATATCGCCCTGGGGCCTGAGGGCCTCCTAGCGCGTCGTAATATCAACGAATCCAAGGAGACTCGGGATCGACAGCGTCAAGTCCTCCTTGGACAGGCCGCATGGCATCCTGGAAGCCGTTTGCCATCTTGCGTGTTGGAGCTCTTTGACGACTTTACGACACAGCTGGCGTTAGATTTTCTGAAAAACTATCCAACCCCGGCCACGCTGATCACGCTTGGGCTGAGCCAATGAACGCCGTAGAGTGGGAAACGTTGTCAAGTCCGGCTCTGTGTCCCAGGCAACAAGCACCTCCGGCAGGCGATTTGGCAATTGGCCTTTCAGTTGCTGAAACACAGTGAATGGGGGAAAATTCATTTTCAACAGAATCGCGCCCGGTGGCAGCAGCACAACCACACACTGCGAGCGTTGAGGACGAAATGGTTGAAGATCATTTTCCGCATGTGGCAGCACCAGGTGCCGTATGACAAACCCTATCATCGGGCAAATATAACCAGGCAGGACCTAAGAGCCACGGCATCATAAAAGGACTCAACAAACTCATAGGAAGTCTGCCATGGGATTCACAACAGAAAGTGTTGTAAGGAAAATTTGAATGGAGGGGATGTACTTTAGGAATACAAAAGGTCATATGAAGAGAGTTGGGTCAAACTTGAAAGTGTCTGTGGATGAGAGGCGCCATTCGAAGAACGATCAATCAAGACAGCATGAAGACCAGCCTGTCGAGCCCCATCGAAATCCTCAATAGGATGATCTCCCACATGAAGAGCTTCTTGAGGGACTAACATGTGTTCATCAAGTGCATGACAAAAAATCCTTTGGGCTGGCTTTGCAGCTCCGACCAGGCTGGAAATGGTTACAGAATCAAAAAACGCATTGAGGCCAAGCCCACGGGAAACCTGAAAAAACCGGCTATCAAAGTTGGAAATGATTCCGAGTTCAAAGCCCTGCCGCTTTAGGTGACCTAAGACTTCGTATGTATCAGGGAAAAGTTCCCAATGGGTAGCCTGGCCAAACGCCTCAAATACCTCTTCAAAAAAATCATCGAATCCCTCGAACATACCCACCCGATAAAAAACGGCATGCACGACATCAAACCACCACAACCGCTCGCATTGTTTGAGTCTTTCGGGCCGCTCCACCGAGAAAACCGGAAGAGGCATGTCTTTCATCGTTTGCTTAAAAGCTGCATTCAAGGCCTGTTTGGTCTGTTCAGTGTCGGGAACCCCATATTTTTTGGCATAGGTTAAATACACCTCCCCTACTGAACCCTTCACATCGAACAAGGTCCCTACAGCATCAAAAAAAATGACTTTTATAGGAGATGAACTCATAGAGGAAATTTGAGCCAACAGAGGATCAGGACCAAAAGGTCGGTGGACCAACCCTTGCCTCAAATTAATGGTTTTATTGATTTTTTCAAACAGATCAAACGTAAGGAAGGAAAATTAAGAAGTGAAGCGATCCTCTTTTAAAACTTCAACGACCACTTCACAAAATGAGTCTATTATTTCTTTTTGCCTTTTTCGCGCCGGGCAACTTCCAAACCTTTTACCCGTTGTTGATTTTTTCGATGCTTTCTTCGCAAATCACGATCTTTTTGCCGACCACGTGGCATGAGCAATTCTCCTGAGTTAATTGAGATTGTTAGGATTCCAGTGCCCCACTTTTACCATAGGCACCATGAGGGGAACAAGAGGTTGTATTTGCAGGGCCATACAGCCCGTGATAACATCGGACTTTTTTCGCCAATTCAAGATACCATTATGGCATTTTCACAATTAGAAAAAACGTACAATCCCGGTGAAGTCGAGAACCGATGGGGGTCATACTGGATTGAGCACCAACTCTTCCAGCCTGACCCAACCAACCTCGCTCCTTCCTTTAGTCTGGTCATTCCCCCGCCAAACGTGACGGGATCCCTCCACATAGGACATGCACTCAATACGTCTATCCAGGACATTATCGTTCGCTGGCGACGCATGCAGGGATTAAACACCTTATGGATTCCCGGAACAGACCATGCAGGGATTGCGACCCAAAATGTGGTTGAACGACAACTCGCGCAGGAAGGTCAAACACGAGAACACCTTGGGCGCCCAGCCTTCATCGATCGGGTCTGGAAGTGGAGACATCAATCCGGAGATACCATTATCGAACAACTAAAACAGTTGGGAGCCTCCTGTGACTGGACCCGCCTTCGGTTTACCATGGATGAAGGACTTTCCCTGGCGGTTCGAGAAGTGTTTGTTCGCCTGTACGAGGAAGGCCTCATTTACCGTGGTGATCGTTTAATTAATTGGTGCCCTCGCTGCCTGACGGCCCTTTCCGACATTGAAGTTGAGCATGAACCAACAAAGGGAAAGCTCTATCACATTCAGTACTTCCTTGTGGACGATCCCACGAATTTTCTCATAGTGGCCACCACCAGACCAGAAACCATTCTGGGAGATACCGCAGTGGCCGTCCACCCCGAGGATCCTCGCTACCAGAAGTACATTGGAAAGGAAATTCGGGTCCCTTTGACGACACGAACCATTCCGGTTGTGGCTGATCCGATATTAGTTGACCGGGAATTTGGAACTGGAGCCGTAAAAATTACCCCGGCGCATGACTTCAATGACTTTGAAGCAGGCGAACGTCACGGGCTTCCACACCTGGCTATACTTGACTTCCAAGCTCGTATGAGTCCAATGGGGCTCCAAGAGGCCCAAGCCGCCCCCCCACTTCAAGCCGAGCTCAACTCCAAGTCCGTGCAGGAAGCCCGTGCCATTGTGATAGAGGCCCTGGAAAAACAGGAATTTCTCTCCAAGGTCGAAGATCACGCCATGGCCATTGGCAAATGCTACCGGTGCAAAACCGTTGTTGAGCCGTACCTTTCCCCACAATGGTTTGTCAAAATACAACCCCTGGCAACTCCAGCTATCCAAGCAGTTGAAGCGGGTGACATTCGTATTATTCCCGATGGATGGAAAAATAATTACCTGGGCTGGATGCGCCAGATTAAAGATTGGTGTATTTCTCGCCAAATCTGGTGGGGGCATCAAATCCCCGCCTGGTATTGTCGAGACTGCAACACAGACCATTTGCTAAATACCAGCCAAGCTGGCGAAGCACCTGACCAGGAAAACATTCCTGCCGCCCAGCTCACAAGGAGTTGCTTTATAGCATCAGATGCTCAACCCATCGTATCAAGAACTCCACCAAAATCATGTCCAACATGTGGAGGGACCAACCTTTTTCAAGATCCTGATGTATTAGACACCTGGTTTTCCTCGGCTCTCTGGCCATTTTCTACCCTCGGATGGCCAGAAAACACAGAAGACCTGAAAACCTTTTATCCAACAGCGACCCTCGTCACGGGATTAGACATCCTGTTCTTTTGGGTTGCCAGAATGATCATGATGGGCCTGAAGTTTACAGGAAAAGTCCCATTCGGCGATGTGTACATCCATGCCTTGGTCCGGGATGCTGAGGGACAGAAGATGAGCAAATCAAAAGGAAATGTCATTGATCCCCTGACCAAAATGCGCCAATACGGAACGGATGCGCTGAGGTTTACCCTGGCCTCAATGGCCTCACCGGGACGAGACATTAAGCTGGCCGAAGAACGCATCGAAGGATATCGAAATTTTGTCACAAAACTTTGGAATGCGGCGCGATTTATTCATCTCTATGCGGATGGACCACGGACATCAATCGCAGCCGAGTTCCGACCTTTTCCAGATCGATGGATTCTCAGCCGACTGAACCATACGATTCGTGAAGTCAGCAAAGCCTTTGAAGACTATCGCTTTGACCAAGCCGCCTCCGCGCTCTATCAATTCATCTGGCATGAATACTGTGATTGGTTCATCGAACTCGCCAAACCCTCCCTCCAGCAGGAAAATCACCCGGACGCGCCCGCCACCCGCCAGACGCTCTTGGAATCATTTGAAATCATCCAACGGCTGTTACACCCCGTGATGCCATTTATTACCGAAGAAATCTGGCAATCCTTCCCGCACGAAGGGCCATCTATCATGACGCAACCCTTTCCCACTGAAAAGCCGGAATGGGTCAATGCTGAAGCCGAACAGGCTTTCTTGCTTCTCCAAGCGTTTGTCAACACAGCGAGAACCGGACAAAACTTTCTGAATATTTCCTCCACTCAAACACCTTCGATCTACGGGGCGAGCACCCAGGCCAACCATACGGCCACGCTAACCTTACTTGCGCCTTATATCGAGTCAATTCTCCGCTCATCGGTCATCACAGACCAGGAGATTCCTTCTCTCCGCACATTACAATTGCCTTCAGGTTATTTCAGTACCATTGGTATTCCCGTTCCCAAAGAGATTGACCTCCCTAAAGTTGTCAAAAAAATCCAGAAACAAATTGGAGAAAAAGAGAAGGAAGTGCAACGCCTTGGTAATCGGTTATCCTCTCCTGAATTCAGGGAAAAGGCAGAGCCTTCCGTAATCCAGGAATCAGAAGACCGTCGTACCAAACTGGTCGATGAGCTGGGAATTCTGAATATGACCGAACAACAACTGGCTTCAATGAAGACCTGATGAACGTACCTTCTCCCGCCTCGCCTCCTCCTCTTTCCTCTATGCGGCGTGTAATCAGCGCTGCTCTGGAAGAAGACCTTGCCTACGGAGACCTGACCTCGACCCTTCTCATTCCACCAACCCTGCTAGCTCAAGCCAACATTATCGCAAAAGGCCACATGGTCGTGGCCGGCGTGGCCGTTGCTAGGGAGGTGTTTCAAGCAGTTGATTCAACCATCGCATTCACCACCCATTTTGACGATGGCACAAGCGTGCCCCCATCAACCCCTGTCCTCACCATCAAAGGGAAGGCACAGTCGCTGCTTCAAGGCGAACGTATCGCCCTGAACTTTCTCCAAAGGCTTTCGGGGATCAGCACGCTCACCCATCAATTTTGTGAGGCTGTTCGCGATTATCCGGTCGCAATAGTGGACACAAGGAAAACCACCCCGGGACTTCGGGCCCTAGAAAAATGGGCCGTCCGCCTAGGCGGAGGGAAAAATCATCGCTTCTCCCTATATGATGGCATGCTCATTAAGGATAATCACTTGATGGTCATGGCATCCCAAGGTATGAACATCACCCAGACTTGTCTATGGGCCAGACAACATGCCCCGCATGGCCTTCGAATTTGCGTGGAAGTCGAAACGATTGCTCAGGTCCGACAGGCCTTGAAGGGTAAAGCTGATGTCCTTTTATTGGATAACATGACCCCCGATCATGTCAGACAGGCCATAGACATCATTCAAAAGCAGGCCTTGGTGGAAGTATCAGGAGGCATGACCCTTGACAATGTTCGAGATATGGCAGAAGCCGGACCGAACTTCATCTCGATTGGAGCCCTCACACATTCCGCCCCGTCCATGGACCTATCCTTGGACATGACTCCGTTCCGAACCAAAACAGTTCCTCAAAAACGAAAATACCGAGCCTGACTTTTACTCTAACCCACTGCCTCATCTGTGTTATCCGCCAAAAAACTAGCCCTACTTCTTCCCTTAAAAAAAATTGGCGAGACCCTTTATATTTTTGACGAGTTAGCTTCAACCAATGCGTTTGCCATTGAAAGGGCCAAGGACCAGGCCCTATCTGGAACCGTCGTTCTGGCCGACAGACAAACCGCGGGGCGAGGTCGATTAGACCGGTTATGGTTTTCCCCAGGCAAGTCCAATATTTACGGATCTCTCCTTTTGGTTCCTGAAACAACTATTCAATATTTAGGATGGATTCCGCACATGGCCGGTGTGGCGATTGCCCAGGCACTTGAACAACAGACAGGAATTCGTATCGATCTTAAGTGGCCCAATGACTTATTAATTGGAGGGCGTAAACTTGGTGGCGTGTTATGTGATTCCTTTCGGAATGCAGGACACCAGACATGCGTGGTGATAGGCTTCGGGATTAACGTTAACATCACTCAATCCGAATTCCCTTCAGATCTCCAAGCCAGTGCGACTTCTCTTCATATCCAGTGCCATTGCCCTCTGGATAGAGAAGCGCTGATCACTAAAGTGATCACATCCTTGGAAGAAAATTGGGAAAGCCTGAGGTCCCAGGGTCCGCAATCTTTAATTGTAGAATACAAACATTGGTGTATCACCATTGGACAAATGATTCAGGTTCAGTTCCCTGATGGGAGCCAAATACAGGGACTGGCCCATTCCATAGGAGAACAAGGCCAACTTAAAATTATCCCCTCCCTTTCCGACCCAAACGAACAATCGTCTAGGATGCGAGATATTCATTCAGGAGAAATCCTTCATCTACGCACAACCGTTCAGCAATGACCCATCTCTGAAGGATGGCTCAAGAGGAGTGGCAATTTTTTATGCTTTTAGCCATCGACATTGGTAACTCACAAATTGTGTGTGGCATTTTTCAGGACAGCACGCTGATCTCACACTGGCGCTTATCCACCGACCATTCCAAAACCCCTGATGAATACAGCATAGTTCTTCGCTCCCTCCTTCAATTTCATAAAATCCTCCCAGAAGCCATTTCAGGCTGTATTGTCACGAGTGTGGTCCCCCCACTCACGCATATTTTTGACATGTTGGCCCAATCATTACTTGGACAACAACCCCTTATGGTCACGAGCGCATGTCCTCATGGGCTCATCCTCCAATACAGTAATCCCGATGAAATTGGGACAGACCGTCTTGTCAATGCGGCTGCGGCCTTTGCCCGCTATCAACGATATCTGATTATTGTGGACTTTGGGACGGCTACCACATTCTGTATCGTCACCCAACTTGGCGAGTACCTAGGCGGAACCATTGCCCCTGGCTTAAAAAGCGCAGCAGAGACCCTTCACACTAAAACAGCAAAGCTTCCCAAAGTTGATCTGGTTATCCCGACCTCCGTAATTGGCAAAGACACAACCTCCAGTATGCAGGCAGGAATCATGTATGGATATGCTGGTTTGGTTGATGAAATCGTGAGGAGAATACAACAGGAAACCGGAGATTCCCCACTTGTCATTGCAACAGGTGGACTGGCTCAGACGATTGTTCCAATTTCTCGCACTATTCAGGAGGTTAGACCAAACCTTACATTAGAGGGTTTAAAGCTCCTCTATGATCGCATGACCCCTTCCTGTGGATAACTTCTCTCGCTATTTTCTATTGTTTTCTGTAAACCAAAAATCATAAGAAATTTAAGAGGATGGGTTGACTTGCCAGAGGAAGTGACTATCTAACTTCGATAAGCAGCATAAAATGTCTCTCTCTTCATATTGGTCATTTATGACGCAACAAACGGGAAAAGGTAAAACCATGTCTTCCACAGATGAAACTACTGAAGAAGTGACTGCAGAAGAAGTCGGTCCTCAAGAAGATTCAACGGAGGACACAACAGGAAATACTTCGGAGTGTGGCGAAACACCAGAAGAAGAACTCCAAATTTCCCAAGATAAATATTTGCGTCTGGCTGCAGAGTTTGAAAACTACAAACGTCGGGCGCAGCGGGATCAAAGCGATTCTATTCGATTTGGCAATGAATCGTTACTGAAAAATTTGCTTCCTATTATAGATAATCTTGAGCGAGCTATTCAGTGCGCGAAAGATACAGGAACCAGCGGCCCATTACTGGAAGGGGTAGAGCTTACCCACAAACAATTCCTGGAAACCGTGGGTAAAGTTGGCGTTCAGCAACTATGTACCACGGGAAATTCATTTGATCCTGCTATCCACCAAGCAGTAACCCAGGTGGAATCTGAAGGCGTGGATCCAAACACTGTCATTGAAGAATTTCAAAAAGGATATTTATTGCACGATCGCATTTTACGCCCGGCTATGGTAAGCGTAGCGAAAGAAAAATCAGAACTGACACAACCATGTTCTACGGAAGAATCTGGTGAAGAGGGAGGAATACACGTATGAGCAAAATTATTGGGATTGACCTAGGAACAACAAATTCTTGCGTTGCTGTGATGAGTGGAGGAGATCCGACTGTCATCGCCAATTCGGAAGGTGCCCGGACCACACCATCGGTCGTGGCCCTGACGGACAAAGACGAACGATTGGTCGGACAGATTGCCAAACGGCAAGCCATTACCAACCCAGAAAACACTATTTATTCGGTAAAGCGCCTTATGGGGAGAAAGCATTCCTCTCCTGAAGTCAAAAATGCAGCAAACCGGCTTTCCTATAAAACAGAGGAAGGTGCTAATGGCGATGCCCACGTCATCATCAGAGGAAAAAGCTATAGTCCAGCAGAAGTTTCAGCCATGATCCTTCAAAAAATGAAGCAAACGGCTGAAGATTATTTAGGGGAAAAGGTGACGGATGCCGTCATAACGGTTCCAGCCTATTTTGATGATAGCCAACGGCAAGCCACCAAGGACGCAGGAAAGATTGCAGGCTTAAATGTCTTGCGCATCATCAATGAACCGACTGCAGCGTCACTCGCCTATGGGCTCGATAAGAAAAAAGATGAACGTATTGCCGTCTACGACCTGGGTGGTGGAACCTTTGACGTTTCAATTCTAGAAATCGGAGAAGGAGTATTCGAAGTCAAGTCCACTAATGGTGATACCTTTTTGGGCGGAGACGACTTTGATCTTCGTGTGATGGATTGGCTGGTTGAAGAATTCAAAAAAGATCAGGGAATCGATTTGCGGAATGATCGAATGGCCCTGCAACGACTGAAAGAAGCAGCCGAACGGGCAAAGATTGAACTCTCCTCCTCCCAAGAAACCGAAGTAAATTTACCCTTCATTACCGCCGATGCCAGTGGACCAAAACACTTGGTCCTTAAGCTCACCAGATCAAAATACGAGCAACTGGTGAATGATTTAATTGAGCGAACAATGGAGCCCTGCAAAAAAGCTCTTGCCGATGCTGACATGACCACCAGCGACATCAATGAAATCGTCTTGGTCGGTGGAATGACTCGGATGCCAAAAGTCATTGAACGAGTCAAGCAATTTTTCGGAAAAGAACCCCACCGTGGTGTGAATCCTGATGAAGTGGTCGCAATCGGTGCGGCCATTCAAGGTGGAGTCCTGAAAGGGGATGTCAAAGATGTCCTCTTGTTGGATGTCACTCCGCTTTCACTCGGCATTGAAACACTCGGTGGAATCTTCACGAAACTCATCGAACGTAATACCACCATACCCACCAAAAAGAGCCAAATTTTTTCCACTGCAGCCGACAACCAAACTGCCGTGACCATCAGAGTATTCCAAGGTGAGCGGGAAATGGCCAATGACAATAAGCTATTGGGACAGTTTGATTTAGTCGGGCTTCCTATGGCTCCAAGAGGTGTTCCGCAAGTTGAAGTCACCTTTGACATTGACGCAAATGGAATAGTGCATGTCTCAGCAAAAGATATGGCGACACAGAAAGAACAATCGATCAAAATCACGGCATCTAGTGGATTAAGTAAGGAAGAAGTTGAGCGCCTCGTTAAGGAAGCTCAAAGTCATACCGAAGAGGACAAAAAGAAACGGGAATTGGTCGAAATCAAGAATCAGGCCGATACTCTTATTTATAGTACAGAAAAGAATCTGAGCGAACATGGGGACAAGATTGAGGAATCGGAAAAATCCAACATCACCGGGGCAGTGGATGCACTCCGTAAAGCCATGGAGGAAACTGACCTGGAAGCGATTAAAACCGCCATGCAAAGCCTCACCGCAGCCTCACATAAACTAGCTGAAGAAATGTACAAGAAAGCCTCCACTGACGCCTCGTCCGGTGGGGCCGGACCGGAGGACGGCCCTGGAACCTCTGGTGGTGAAAGCGCTGGCAGTGAGGAAAAAGTTGTGGATGCCGAATTTGAAGAAGTTGATAAAGGCAAGAACTAAAAACCTTTTTAGCAGACTGATGCGCATGCTCATACATTACTGCACAATTTTTTCATCATTTGGAAAACGCTGATGGCACAGACCGGAAAACGAGATTATTACGAAATTCTCGGGGTGGACCGCAATGCCTCGGACGAAGAGATTAAAAAAGGCTTTAGAAAGCTGGCCAGGCAACACCACCCGGATTTGCATGCCGACCCAATTCAGAAAAAAACAGCGGAAGAAAAGTTCAAGGAAGCCGGAGAGGCTTATGAAGTGCTCAGCGATTCGGATCGCCGAAAAAAGTACGACATGTTCGGACATGCAGCGGCTGGCCAAGGAGGAGGAGCCGATGGATTCGGGTTTGGAGGAGGCGGCTTCGGAGATGTGTTTGGAGATATTTTTGAAGATTTCTTCGGTGGTGGAAGAGGACCAAATCGCCCCGAACAAGGGAATGATCTTCAATATAACCTTGAAATCTCCTTTGAAGAGGCCATCAATGGCAAGGAAGCCAAACTCAAGATCCCTCGTTGGGAAGTCTGTGAAGCCTGCCATGGAACCGGCGCGAAATCCGATCAAGCGGTCAAACCCTGTTCTGCATGCCGTGGAGCTGGACAAATTCGCCTGCAACAAGGTTTTTTCACCATCAATCGAACCTGTGGTCAATGCCAAGGATCAGGACAAGTCATCGCCGACCCATGCAAAACCTGCAGGGGGCAAAGACGCGTTCACAAGGAACGGCTCTTAGCGGTCACCATTCCAGCTGGGGTCGAAACCGGCATGAGACTTCGCCTTTCCCACGAAGGGGAGCATGGAATGAATGGCGGACCCCCTGGTGATTTGTATGTGGCACTCAGTGTACGGCCCCATCCACACTTTCAACGGAAAGGCCAAGAGATTCTTTATGACTTACGCTTGGATTTCGTCACAGCGACTCTTGGGGGGAAAGTTGAAGTCCCAACATTAAATGGAACCACCATGGTGAAGATCCCTGGAGGAACCCAGCATGATCAAATTCTCCGCCTCAAAGGATTAGGTGCCCCTGGGCTTAAATCCCAATCTCGTGGGGATCAACTGATTCGGACTAAAATAGAAATTCCTACCAAACTGACTCCAAAACAACACGAACTCCTTACCGCCTATGCGGAGGAGTGCGGAATTTCTACGGACACACAAGGAGAAGGCCTGTTCGATAAAGTCAAGAATATGTTCGATTAACCCTCCTCTCATCTTTTCTCCCCATAACGTCCAACATATGCCAGTTTATTTCATCCATTCAACCCAGGTTGAGGATGAAAGGGTCATGATAGGCGACCCTTTATTCACTCATCTGTCTAAAAGTTTACGAACGAGACCAGGAGACCTGCTGATTCTCAATGATGATCTAGGTCGACGGTACCATACAACCATCCATCAGATAACCAAACAGGCTATTTACGCCAATGTTCTGAGAATCCAAGAATCCTCGCCCTCTTCCACTCCGCCCATCACCTTGGCACAAGCTATTTTAAAAGGAGAGAAAATGGCTTGGGTTATCCAAAAAGCAACGGAACTCGGAGTCCATACGCTTGCGCCACTTGTGACAGAGAGGATCATTCCTCGAGTGTCTCCAATACACGCAGCCAAATTCCAGGAAAGATGGGAACGCATTGCTTTGGAAGCAGCGCAACAAAGTGAGCGATGGAGCGTGCCAACGATACTTCCCATTCAAACATTTCAGGAATTTTTACAGCGGGAAAATGGAGAGATCCAAATCATGTTAGCTGAGCGGCAGCAGAACGTTTCTCTATCAAAAATACTCTTGCCATCGGAAATTCATGGCGGAATCACTGTTTTTATCGGCCCGGAGGGCGGTTGGACGAAAGAGGAACGCCAAGCGGCTCAATCTCTAAATGTAGTTTTTGCCAACTTAGGGAAGGGAATTTTGCGAGCAGAAACCGCTAGCCTGGCTTCATTGGCCATTCTCCAGGCCAGACTCAATTATCTCTGATGCCAACGACGGATGAATCCACAATTAGGGTCGTGGTGGCGCGGTTTCAAAATGAATTATTGTCCCATGGTCTCCCACCGCAAAACCATGTGAAAGATCAGGAAATGATTGAGCATATAGGGTTTCAGAGTTTAGGGGCTCAATTTCCTTCCAGGTAAATCCAGCGTCTTGAGTCTCTAAGATCGTCCCACGCTCACCAACTATTCGACCAACCAGTGAATTCAAAAACTGTATATTGACCAAATCAGCGGGCTTAATGCATGGACTTCCACAGGGTCGAGTGTGATCCACCCATACCTCCCCTCCATTCAACGTTTGAAAGATGGCTCCCTGCGTCCCAACAGCCCATCCCGACACATTATCCGTAAACACAATATCAAAGAATGTTGCGGGATTATTGGTGGATTGGAGCCCCCAACTCTTTCCCCCATCAGTAGTGACCAATATGACACCAAGAGCACCCACGGCCCACCCCCGTTTTTCATTCAGAAAATGGACGCCGAAGAGGTCTGCTGTCGTACCACTGACTTGATCGGCCCAGCTCTCTCCCCCGTCTTCCGTGTGCAGAATTACCCCACGGGAACCGACCACCCACCCATGATCGGTTGTGAGAAAATCAGCCGCGTAAAGAGTTCCGTTTGTCCCACTATCTTGTGGAATCCACTGTTTTCCACCGTTGACAGTATGCAACACTGTTCCGTTTTGTCCAAGAATCCATCCGTGCTTCGCATCCGCAAAGGTCACCGCAGTCAATAATGCGTTAGTCCGGCGTGGGTTGGACTTCCAGGAGGCTCCGCCATCGTCGGTATGGAGTACGGTCCCACCTGCTCCAACGACCCATCCCTTACTGGCGGTCAGGAAATGTACACCAAGATACGTCACCTTGGTAGGACTGGATTGCAGGGAAAGAACAGAGGGAGTCGCTTGAGCAAAGGCTGGCTGAAGATTTACAAAAAATCCTAAACCGGCAAGGACTCCCAACGCACACAGGCTTTTCACCTTTTGATTCCACGCATGGCAAGTTTTCATAAAATCATTATTCCAGATTATGCCATTAGTCATTACTGCGCTCGCCATTTTTTTCATTCCAATAACTCTTGTTAGGAAGGCCTCTCTGCAAAATCGTAAATGGCCCCGCAACGATCGAAATATACTTTTTAGGCGTACAACATTCGCCGGTATCGAGCATATCCCATGACCCCCGTTTCAGAATCAGTTCTCCTTTGCTCAAATCAGCCTCAAAACCTTTTGGATTTCCAAAACCATAGGACGGACGGCGAGGGACACGGATCGTGATCTTGGTATCGGTCCATGTCTCGATGTGCGTGGCAACTCCATTCACCAATACCTCACTTCGAGACACGTCTTGCCCTAGATCGTAGATTTTCCAGTCATGAGCATACTGATTGAGCGATAAGCGAGTCGCTTCTGAAATTTTGATGAACTCACCAAATCCTTTGCCCGTAATAGTCACGACCTCATCCAAACCGGCCTCTTTCGGAGAGTAGGAATGAATTTCCGGCTGAATGACCGTAAAAGTTCCTGCTTTAAGCGCCACAACCTCTTGTTGTTCACAACAGGTGCCATCAGTTTGAGGAATGGCTCCTCCACGCTTCACAATAACCGGTCCACTTTTCGCGCTGAAGGGCACCCAGACATCGATTTGTTCATCAAGCCACCGGTGAATCACAGCAGGCACTCCCCCAATTTCAACCCCATTGCCCCCGGAAAGGAAATCAAAGGCATAGGCAGTGCTGCCGGCTTCTGAATATAATCCAAAATTTTTTCCCTTTATCGTCACAAGTGTCCCAATTGGTCCTTGAGCAGGATTCATCCCTGATACCTGACTGTCCAATACGGTAAAAGTTCCAATCTCTCGCTCCTTTCCTTCCCGTTGGAGCATTAGGAAACCTGATTGGGCATTTAACGGCACATGCGCCACGATGGTTCGATCAGACCATTGCGCAATGATCGCAGGCTTTCCCCCAAAAAATATTCGTCCATCTTCCGGGCGGTTTTCCCCAAATCCCTGACCAGACAACACAACCTTACTCCCGATTGGGCCCTCAGTAGGATCAAAGGCAATAGGAGGAATCACCGTCAGCGGGACGGAATTACTGACCGCATACTCGACAGGGGCACAACACGAACCATCCGGCAATGGGTCGCTTGAGGCCAAACGAACTTCTACATCTCCAGTCTTGGCATTGGCCGGAATGAGAACTTCGATTTTGGTAGGACGCCACCGTCGAACCTCTGCGCGAATCCCATTGATTATCACCTGATTGACCCCGAACATGGTATTGGGATCACGAGATCCGGCAGTATTGCCAAAGTTTTCCCCAACAATCGTGAGCAAAGAACCCGCTTCGGCCTGTGAAGAACTCAAGCTTGAAATACGAACATTGGTGACGGAAAAAACTCCGGCTTCTCGTTTGACTGATCCGTTTATAACCATCACCTGACCTGAACGGGCCTGCAAAGGAACCTTGACCAGAATGAAATCAGGTTCCCAGGATTGAATGAGCGCCGGTACACCCTGAAATTCCACTCGATTAGCTTGAGTATTTCGGAATTCTCCAAACCCTTCACCACTTATCGTCACTGTGGTTCCAGGAGGACCATCGGAGGGAAACATTTCAGCATGGGCCATGGATGAAAAAAGAAGAAAACCTAAGGCAACGCTAATGAGACTTCGAACTCGTTTCATAGGTAACAGACCTTGCTTATTGAGTCTAAAAATAAATTAGTTATGAACAATGGACTTCTTTACTCAAATCGAACCGGAAGAGAAGCCAACCCGACTTCATGGCTACCAACACAGGGGATGGAACCGAGTCAGAGCGGTTGCCCAAAAGGACTATATCAAGCGATCTTTTCAGGCGTCAATTTTGAAGAACCGCTCAGGGAGAAAGATCAACATTCACACTCATATTATAAGATTTTCATGAAAATTCTTCGTTCGCCATGCCCATCAGAAACCAAATGGGTGAGGGAAAAAGTCGCACACCACATTTAAAATTTTGCTACCATTTAAAAATGGATTTTCAGATATGACAACCGCAAAGGAGAAAAACCTAACTAAACAATTTCAGAAAGCGAGCCAAAGCAAAGGGGGAAATTTCAAATGGGGTTGCTACAGGATCAGGAGGAGTAATTCCTGACGGAAAGCATAAACGGGCTTGGAATTTATTAAAAAATGAATAGGTTTTAAAAACCGACTTTCGGGGAAAACACTTGTACGATCAATTCAAGTTCAATTGGAGCATGAAGAGGTAACTCGAAAGCCCCAAGGGCCAATCTGGCATGACGCCCGGCATCTCCAAACAGGTTGACTAACAGATTAGAAGCCCCATTAATCACCGCAGGCTGATCCACAAAACCTTCAACAGACGCCACATGCCCCGTGAGACGAACCACCTGATTGAGACTCGAAAAATCTCCCATCATCTCCTGGAGAATGGCCAAGCCATTTAGCATGGCTAATTGCGCAGCGGCAGCCCCTTCCATGACCGTCAATTCCCGCCCTAGTTTTCCAGGTTGTTCAATTTTCCCTTCACGGAAAGGCAGCACACCACTCACAAAGATTAAATCTCCTGCTTGACGAGCCGGGACATATGACCCGACAGGACAAGGGGCCTCTGGAAGCGTTAATCCTAGTCGGCTCAATGTTTCATGAATACCCATAAAATGACACAATCCCCCCACTTACGATGCACGCTTACCGGTCAATCGTCGTTGATAGATGTCCACCGCTTTATTATGATCCGCTAACGTGACAGAAAATTGATGACTCCCATCGTTCCGTGACACAAAATACACAAAATCAGTTTGAGTCGGATAGAGTGCCGCATGAATGGCCGCCAAGCCCGGATTGGCAATGGGTCCAGGAGGAAGGCCACGTACCTTGTAGGTGTTGTAGGGACTATCGACCGACAAATCGGTCTTCCGAATATCTCCATCAAATGATTCAAGGGCGTAAATGACGGTGGGATCGCTCTGTAAGGGAATCCCTCGCCGGAGACGGTTATGAAATACCCCGGAAACCAACGGTCGTTCGGCTGCCAGCCCTGTTTCCTTTTCCACCACGGAGGCTAGTGTCAACACCTCTTGAAGGGTCATGCCCATGGCCGTTGTCCGGGCTTTGAGTTCTGGAGTCAGAACATCATGAAACCGGTTCACAAATGTTCGAATGATCGTTTCTGGTGGAGTAAAGCGAGAAAAATGATAGGTATCAGGAAAGAGATAGCCCTCCAGGGTTGCCGCCTGAACATTCAGACTTTGCATAAATACCGGGTCACGACTTAATCGAAAAATATCCTGCTTCAGAGCAAGACGTTTTTGATCAAGAATGTCCGCAATTTGTGCCACGGTAAACCCTTCGGGAATAGTGATGGCATATTGATACACTTTGCCTTTCACAAGCTTATTCAGTAATTCAGTTGGTTGCATTCCCGCATCCAGTTCATATTCGCCAGGAATGATATTTCGATCAACCCGCTGCACTCGCCCCAAAAAAGTGAAAAACCATTCTGATCCAATAAGGTGATGTTGATCGAGAATGTCGGAAACCTGTGTAAATGGAGTACCCGGTGGGATTTCGACGAGAACTGGCTGAGCTGGTCCACCAACAGGTTGATTCAGCCACATAAAAACAACCATGACCAGAACCACACCCGATAAGAGGCTTACTATTCTCCGGCGAACAAGAATCACGTCACGACGCCCTCTTTCCTACTGCTCCCGGTCGGTCCATGAGGGGGGACATTTCAAACACATCATTTTGCTGAAGGAGTTTACTCCTCCGTCAAGGCGCCTATCTGTGAGGCAACATAGTCATAGACGCTCTGCAACGCCGCATCTAACTGTTCGGGTTGATTTCCACCCGCCTGAGCCATATCCGGTCGGCCGCCTCCAGAACCTCCAACGAGTTGAGCCACATGTTGAGCCACTTTCCCCGCAGGAATTTTGTGAGCCTGCTCTTTGCCCACAATGACCAACAAAGAAACCTTTCCCTCTTTGACCGAACCCAGAACCAAAAGACCAGAAGGCACTTTGTGGCGAAGCTTATCGGAAAAGGTTCGCAATTCCTGTATAGTCAGGCCATCAATCCGCTGGATAAGGATCGGCATCCCACCGATATCCCGAATCGAGGCCTCCTGATCAGCACCTTGCTGATCAAGCAATTTTTGTTTCGTACGCTCTAGTTCGCGCTCAGTATCGCGAAGAGTTCCAACGAGTTTCTTGGCTTTTTCAACGACCTCATTTGGACCGGCTTTCAACACAGCGCCCAATTCTCTCCATTCGGCTTCCTGATGCTGAGTCTGAACCACCGCCCCTTCCCCTGTGAGTGCCTCTATGCGCCGGACGCCTGCCGCAATTCCTCCTTCGGACAGGATGCGAAACAGGCCGACATCTCCGGTTCGAACGCAATGCGTTCCCCCGCATAATTCCTGGCTAAAAGACCCCATTTCTACGACCCGAACCCGCTCACCATACTTATCACCAAAGAAAGCCAGCGCCCCACGACTCAGAGCATCCTGAATTCCCATTTCTTCCACCATAACAGGCAGGTTTTGACGGATCTGTTCGTTCACCAGTCCTTCGATTTCTTCAATATTTTTGGGAGTCAGTCCTTTGAAATGCGAAAAATCAAACCGCAATCGATTTGGGGCTACCAAAGACCCATGTTGCTTTACATGGGGACCTAAAATTTCCCGCAAGGCAGCATGAAGAAGATGAGTCGCCGTATGGTTTCTCGCCGCATGCTGCCTCAATTGACCCTGTACCGTTGCAATGAGAACATCGCCAACCCGGACAGATCCTTCGATAACACGGCCCTTATGGAGAAACCACCCCTTCGCCAGCTTAGTGGTATCCTCAACGGCGATTCTTGCCGACGGCCCCACCAACGCGCCTTGATCCCCGACCTGTCCACCCCCTTCAGGATAAAATGGAGTAGCATCCAAGATACACTCCACCGTCTCACCTTGCTTAGCCTCCTTGATGACCTGCTCATCCTGTACCAGAGCAAGGAGCCTCCCCCTGCCTTCCTGTTGGGCATAACCCACAAATTGCGTTAAAGGAAACTGTTCGAGAGCACTCACCAACGCGCTTCGAGAGTCCCCTTGGCTAAACCTCGCAGTTTTCCTAGCTCGATCACGTTGCGCCTCTAGTGCCTGTTGATAACCGTCATGGTCGATGGCTAGCCCTTCTTCCCGGGCAGCATCTTCCACCAAATCAAGCGGAAACCCGTACGTATCATACAACTTAAAGACCGCTTCCCCCTCTAAGATTTGGCTCCCCTTTTGCTTCGCCTCCGTCAGGATTTGATTAAGAAGAGGCAATGCCTGTTCTAACGTTCCAATAAAGCGCGTTTCCTCACCCTGGACAATCTCGCAAACCGTATCTTTCATGGAACGAAGGTCCGGATAGACCGAATCCATGTGATCAACCACGGAAGGCACAAGGTCATATAAAAATTCCCGCTCCATACCCAATAATCGACCATGCCGGGAGGCTCGACGCATGATCCGTCGCAGGACATAGCCTCGCCCCTCATTCGACGGCAACACGCCATCAGTAATTAAAAATGTCATCGACCGCAGGTGGTCCGCAATGACTCGCATCGACCGATCAGCCGCCAACGAAGCTCCATACTCCTGCCCAGTGCCTTTCCCTATTCTTTCCAAAATAGGACGAAATACGTCGCTATCATAATTTGAGGATACTCCTTGAGTCACCGCAGCCAACCGCTCCAACCCCATCCCCGTATCAATGCTGGGCTTCGGGAGAGGATGAAGAGTACCGGCCAGATCCCGATCAAATTGCATAAACACCAAATTCCAAATTTCGAGATATCGATCGCAGTCACACCCAACAGCGCAGGTCGATCGACCACAACCGAATGCCTCTCCCTGATCAAGGAGGATTTCGCTACAAGGACCACAGGGACCCGTCTCCCCCATTTGCCAAAAATTATCCTTTTCACCCAGACGAACAAGACGACTCTCTGAGATGCCCATTCGTGTGTGCCAAAGATCATAGGCTTCCTGATCATCACGAAACACTGTCACCCACATTCGGTCAGCCGGCAATCCGGCAATCTGAGTGAGAAACTCCCACCCAAACGCAATCGCCTCTTCTTTAAAATAATCTCCAAAGGAAAAATTGCCCAGCATTTCAAAAAAGGTGTGATGGCGGCGAGTAAATCCCACATTTTCCAAATCATTATGCTTACCCCCGGCCCGCATACATTTTTGAATGGAGACGGCCCGGCTATACGGTCGGGATTCCTCGCCCAAGAACACACCTTTAAATTGATTCATGCCCGCATTAGTAAACAAGAGAGTAGGATCTGCTTGTGGAATCAATGGCCCGCTGGGAACCACGGTGTGCCCACGGGTCGAAAAATAGCTGACAAACGCCTGTCGAAGTTCAAGTGATGTTGCAATCATATCAATGATTTTCGGCCAAGATGAATTTGCCACTCGGCCAGATCAGTCACGATCCCCTGCTGATTTTTTTCCACCAGAGCTGGCAGGCGGGGATAGTTCCTCTTTTTGTTGAGGCTCCACGGAGAGGCCATAGCTGTTTCGTAATTGCATGTCGATATCTTTGGCAATATCCGGATTGCTTTTCAAAAAGGTTTTGACCGCCTCCCGGCCCTGCCCCAGCCGTTCCTCCTTATACGAATACCAGGCTCCGGCTTTATCCACGATTCGACGCTCAACGCCTAAATCCACTAATTCCCCAACTTTAGAGATACCTTCCGCAAACATGACATCAAATTCGGCTTGTTTGAAGGGTGGGGCCATTTTATTTTTAACCACTTTCACTCGTACCCGACTCCCCATCACATCCTGACCATCTTTAATCGATTCAATCCGGCGAATATCCAACCGCACTGAGGAATAAAACTTCAACGCGTTGCCGCCGGTCGTGGTCTCAGGGCTGCCAAACATCACCCCAATTTTCATACGAATCTGGTTGATAAACACTACCGACGCTTGAGATTTTGAAATGGCTCCGGTTAATTTTCGCAAGGCCTGTGACATCAATCTCGCCTGAAGACCCATATGGGAATCGCCCATCTCCCCTTCAATTTCGGCACGAGGGACCAGGGCTGCAACTGAGTCCACAACAATGATATCTAACGCTCCGCTTCGAACCAGCGTTTCGGTTATTTCCAAAGCCTGCTCACCCGTATCCGGCTGGGCCACCAGCAGATCGTCCGTCTGCACACCCAGCTTTCTGGCATAGGAAATATCCAACGCATGCTCAGCATCAACAAAGGCGGCCGCCCCTCCGGATTTCTGAGCTTCGGCAATCGCATGCAGGCACAGCGTGGTTTTCCCGGACGATTCCGGCCCAAACACCTCAATGACGCGACCTCGTGGTAACCCACCGATTCCCAACGCCATATCAAGCCCAAGAGACCCTGTAGAAATGACCGGAATATCATGCGGAACGTGGTCCGTCCCTAGCTTCATGATCGCCCCTTTGCCAAATTGCTTTTCAATTTGCGTCAGAGCTAAATCCAATGCTCGTTTTTTTCCGTCTTTTTGTGTTTCTTTTTGAGGAGTTACGCGTTCTGCCATTAGGTGTCCTTTTGTTCAATATCCCTGATCGTGCAAAGTGGCGGCTATCTTACCCCACCCTCTCTAACAGGTAAATGGCTATCTTAACTTGAAAAATTTGATACTGCCTCATTTAATGGCACCGCCCACAGAGGAATGTATTCCACACCGAACTTGGTCACATTACTGCGAAAAAGGGTGATCCGGGCAACAGGTAATATCCCAAGATTCTGAGGTTGCTCCAACAAGCCGGAATGAGTCAGTACCTTACCCACCTGAGAATTGTCATGTTTAATCCTGGCCAGGGTCAAATGAGGAACATAGGGCTTCTCCTCCGAGAGAAAGCCTAACGGGTCCAACGCGCCTTCGACTCTGGAAACAAGATTAAGCAAGGCAGGAATGTCTCCCGTGCATCCGATCCACAATATCCGTGGACGTCGAATGTGCGGAAAAACCCCAAGACCCTGAATCTCTAATGTGAAAGGAGGCTGACTATTTCCGATGGGCTCAAGGGCGGTCAAAACCCCGTCCACCATGCTAACGTCAACATTCCCAAGAAATTTCAGGGTGAGATGAATCGATTCAGGTCGAACCCAATTGACATGGGGCAAGAAGTTCTGAAGCTGATGTTGAAACTCACTCACTTTCCGGCACAGGTCCAAGGAGAGTTCCACCGCAAGAAAAGCTCTTAGACTCTTCCGGTTAGAATAAAGCTTCATTGGCATATCGACGAATCAAATCCAAAACACCTTGAGATGTCTTCAATGTAATTTCCGCGCGGTCCCCATGAAACTGCCAACGATAACACTGCGGACCTTGCGGACCATCAATTGCGCCATATACCAGACCCACTGGCTTATCCATACTACCTCCACCAGGACCGGCAATTCCTGTGACCCCCACCCCTACATTGACTCGGCTTCGCATTCGAATTCCTTTGGCCATAGCCAAGGCTACCTGTGAGCTCACTGCCCCATACCGCCGAAGGGTCGATGCAGGAACCCCCACAAGTTCTTGTTTCGCTTCATTACTGTAGGACACGACTCCCCTATCCACATACAGCGAACTTCCAGGTACACCGGTCAGGCGATGAGCCACTAACCCTCCGGTACAGGATTCTGCGACCGCAACTGTCCAGGAAAGACCTCGCAAAACTTCTCCGACGATTTCCTCCATGGTACGTTCACCTTCCGCAAAGAGCCATGGTCCTATACATTCACGTACCTGACGGACCAGATCAGCCCATTCGGGAAAGAAGGGGGACCTTTCCTTCGTAAAAGTTTGGGAATCGCTGAACATCCAACAACTCACAGTTACCGTCACTCCCCTGGGCGAGGCCAGGAGGCCAAATTGGATAGGTCCATCATTCCTCAAAACAGAACTCAATGCCTTTTGGATCTCGGTTTCCGGTAATCCAAAGGTATGAAAGGTATGCAACCAATAGTGTCTTTTGCTCTTAAAAATCTTCCTGAGTATCGGTTGAACCTGATCAATCATCATAACTTTGGCTTCGCGAGGAACACCTGGCAACACCACAATGACCGTTTGCCCCTGGCGCATCAAAAAACCGGATGCCGTTCCCACGGTATTGGCCAACATCGTGGCTCCGGAAGGAAGAAATGCCTGCTTGGCCAAAATTGGTGTGACCGGTCTTCCAAATCGTCGATAGCAAGATTTGAGGTTGTCATAAGCTCTTTTGCGTTTAATCAATGGACATCGAAACGTCTCGGCTACAGCCTCTCGGGTACAATCATCGAGTGTTGAACCGAGTCCACCGGTCAAGACAATTACATGAGCGCGCTTCAATGCCCCACGAAGGGCTTCTTGAATTTCACCTTTTTGATCACCAACGGAGATCTTTTTCCGAACCTCAATCCCACACTCCGCGAGAAGATGTCCAACAAAGACCGAATTGCTATCGATTCGCCCGCCCAGAAGCAATTCCGAGCCCACGGCAATGATGTCAGCATGAAAGAGCTTCATGTTCAAGGGATTCATTCAGATCGCATCAATCGGTCGTTTATTCTTTCAATGTCTCTCAAGGAATGCCAGCAAAATCTAAATCAAAGGTCACTTCGCCTCCGGCTCCAGGGAAAACCTTGATGGTGGTTTGAGCCAGGACATCAAATGCATCATAATTGAAGGAGGCCACAATCTTTGCACGAAATATGGAAAGTTCTTGGACTTGGCTTACCGGCGAAGCTCTCGCATCAACCCGAATGTGATCAGGTTTGATCAACCGATTTCCTTGTTTGAGCAAAAGATAGCTATTATTGGCAAACGTCGGTGAATCCCCAAAAATTGCCACCACGACTTGCAAGGCTTTTTCGTCCAGGACTCGTTGAATATCCTCTGAGCCTGGAATTTCTCCTCGAAGAGCAAAATGACTGGACAACACCGCAATTCCATTTAATTTTGTCATAAGAAAACCCTGGGTCTGAGGAACATCAGAAGAAGACCCACCGAAATGCCAATACAACCTATTGGGTGGAGTTCGACTACTTGCTCCCTCTTGACCAATATGAACGGCTCCAAGGATTTGGGATTGCGAGGGATGTAAAACAATGCCCCACACCGGAGAGGAAGCTAATATGACCAATCCCACTTCAAAAAGTATCAAAAAACCGGCACGTCTTATCAACCTACCCATAGACCCCACAGGTTGGAGGAATGGTTGAAATAACAAGATTGGCATCATTGACCATAAACTAAAAATGTTGCTCCCTCCGAACTAAGGTCCTATTCCGCACTCCTTCGCTTCCGAAAGGATCTTAACAGGCATCACGCAATGTGCGCATTGACAATATTGAGGTAGCGATGTTAAGACCTATTTTTTTAAGTGATTAAAAAAGCACGTGTTTTCTTTTCAGGGGAGGTATGAATATGGCCGGTGCCGAAGAGGCTGCCAAACAACAATTTGTCAACTTTGCATTCTATAAAGTCGATTCTTTATGGAGACGTCTTCCCAAAGAGGTGCGGGACCAGGGCAAACAAGAATTTGTCCGCGCAGCGGAAGAATATAGCGGCAAGGTCATTGTCGTGCCTTACACCACAACAGGCATTCGAGGCGATTGCGACTTTCTGTTGTGGCGAATTAGCTATGACCTGGAAATGTTTCAGGAAATGAGTTCAAAACTTTTGGCTACAGGCTTGGGGCAATACCTTACCACCCCGTATTCCTATCTTTCCATGACGAAACGATCCATCTACGTAGACCATCATGTGCATGAGGGCCAGGAAAGTCGAAGATTGAAAATTTCTCCCGGCCGTGCGAAATATATCTTTGTGTATCCATTTGAAAAAACCAGGGAGTGGTACCTGCTCACCAAAGCTGCCCGCCAAGGCATGATGGATGAACATATTGCTATTGGGCACAAGTACCCCTCGGTCAAACTCAATACCACCTATTCGTTTGGATTGGATGACCAGGAATTTGTGGTGGCCTTTGAAACCGACTCTCCTCAGGACTTTCTGGACCTTGTCATGGAATTACGTTCTACCGAAGGCAGCCGTTACGTCAAACGTGACATCCCAATTTTCACTTGTATAATGAAAAGTCTTAAAGAAGTTGTCGAAACCGTGGGTGGGTAACTTCTCTTAATCAATCTCGAATCGCATTTTAGACCAGCCACTCGGCACTATTCCAGGATAACTCGTTCAAACAGGTACCCTTCAACCGAAGGGTACCTGTACATTCTTACAATACCAATTTACTTATCCTGATCTGAGGACTTAAATTATCACCGGTCTTCAACAGAAAAATAGGGAGACGGAGCATTCGGTCATTTGATGGTTCATGACAAACGCAGTTTGTTAAGTAATTTCAACTACACGCCACCTGGGCTTTTCGCCTATCTTATCCTCTCACCTGCAACATCCAACAATTTAAAAGCTTCTTGGATTTTAGAAATTATTGATTAGGCCTACAACGCCATTTTGACAGGTCTCAAAGTGGTGTGTTATCAAGAAAATCAAAGCCTAATTTTCATTTTGGGAGAGTTAGAATGGAAGGGGAAAAAGATGTTCTTTTCGTGCGCCGAGACAAAGATGGCGCAGTGACTTTATTTATTGACGAAGATTGGGCTGCAGAACGGGGAGTCGATCCATCGCAATTGGTCAAAATTGAAATTCCCAGAGAACTCTATGCCAACGGAACGGTACAGCAACTAAGGGAATACGCAGCCACATGTCTCGAATCTCTTGATAATGGCACTCCATAAAACTTTTAACGTGGAAAATACGAACTCTTACACTTGAGCTCATAAATGATTATGCCTACAACTCTACGTTTTGAACATATTGAGTCAGCCATTCAGACACTTCCAACTCAAGGCCGCACCATGCTGCAACTTCTTTTATTGCAGTACCTGGACCTGAGTCCTGAATCCATTGCCTATATGGTCAACGATCAACCCGATTCCCGCTTCCAGGCAGGCAATCAGCCAAAAGGGAACCCGCTCTCCCTGGAAGCCGAACGAAATATCACATCACGTGCAAACCAGTACAGGGATTACTACCGGCAAAAACGTGAGCGCCCAGGAATGCACATAGAATTCCTGACTCAAGAATTAATAAACCTTGATAAAACTATTCAGATTACAGAGCGGTTACTCACATCAGAATTTGGGTTGACTCAGAATGCCTTGCAGGATGCTAAAACTCAAGCACCCTCGATTTTACTTCGCCAGGAACTCCGAAAATTAAATCGTGGATGGGACAATCAGGAACTGTCCACAAAGGAGTATCAGACGCAGCGACTGCTCCTGGAATACCAGTCCTTATTGCGACGACGTGGGATATTCAGACGTCGCCTGAAATTTGCTCAAAATGATTTCATAGTTGCAGGAAATTCCCCATTGCAGGATCACGAAATTGCCCATATATGGGGAATTCCGTTAGGGAGCCTCGTTGCCAGAAAGGTCAAAGCCCTTCAACAGTTTTTGACTGAATTACAAAAGCATCAGGACAAACACTCAGCACCGGATGAGAGGTTGCAACCCATAAACCTATGGAAAGAAGCCCTTGATTTCCTGTCCCAGCGGCCCATTGAAAAGTCAATGGTTGAATATGATGGCTTGGGAAAAACAGAGGAGGCATTGCTTGATCAATTGCGAGCATTTGTCGAGGGGAGCATGTCAGAGCCTGAAGAGTCTAAGTTTTGGACAAGTATTACCAAAGTGAATGATACGGAATTTTCCGGATCATGGCGATCTCAAGCCCGTTCCATTTTTGCTTTCCAACGATTAAACGCTCTGCTCAATGATATGGATTTTTCAGATGAAGGATTGGAAGAAGGCTTACGGGTTAAAATTTACCCCCAACTCCCTGATGATCAACTGGCCCCCGAGTCCGATGATAAACCTATTGAGCTTAGTGAAAAGGGTGTCGGTGTCTTGAATTATTTTGCAGGAGAACAGGACGATAAACGAAGGGGATAAATCTGGCATCCAAGTCTGTCCCCCCTTATCCTTTCCCGCTATGTACCGTCCCCCAGCCCTAAAGTCGCTTTCATAACATCATTGGCCCATTCGGTACTAAGAAAATACTCATGGCGTACTACGTGGGGCTCAAAACGACTATCCTCAATCTGCTCCCAATCTCCTCGTTCGTAAGACATCACGCAGGTTAAAATTTCTCCAAAACATCCCTGCCGTTCGGTCAGGGCAAGCAGAACTTCAGACGCAAGAGGAAGGCCTGCAAGAAGTTGCTTCATTTCACAATCAAAGTAGGCATCCAATACAGAAAATAGGCCAACGGTAAAGCCTTGACTTGTGGACTCTCCTTGTAAACGGCTCAACCCTTGACACATTCGTCCCCTGATCAGCGCAATGCGCATCAGTTCGCTTGGCTTTCCGCCGGTATTAGCCAGCACAAGCAAGGAGGCCCATTGCCGCATACGTTCGGTCCCTACCATCCCAACGGCTTGTCCAATTGAATTGACTACCCGAGGAAGGCCCACCGATGCAGAATTCACAAAACGAAGGAGCTTGAGACTCAGCGACAGATCATTTTCAACCAACTCCTCAAGATCTTCCATTTTAATATCGGGATCTTGCAATTTGGCCAATAACAGCACGATCGCCATGCGATTTCCGGAAAGCTTGACTCCCTCCATGATCTGCGGTTTACAAAAAAAGTATCCTTGAAAATATTCAAACCCCTGTTCATAACAGAGCGTATACATTTCCTGATTTTCGACTTTTTCTGCAAGCAATCGAACTGGGTATTGCTTCAACACATCAATTTGTTCCAGAAGCTGTTCACTCGTTAATGCCAAAATATCCACTTTCACAAAGTCAGTAACTTCTAATAGTGCTCGGTGAGAATCCCGCACGATAAAATCATCCAGCGCGATTTTATACCCAAGCTGCCTAGCCCTGACAAGAGATTGGAGGACGAGGGGCGTTGGCTCAATGGACTCCAATACCTCGAGAACCACATTTTTCTTTGGGAGAACTTCATAATTTTGACTTAAAAAGAAATTCGCTGTCAGATTGATGAACGCCTGACCCGTTCCAGCAATTTGGTCAATTCCCATCTCTAAAAATGTATTCACCATGACCCTGGCGGTAGCCTCATCCCCGTCAATAACTTGTGCACTATTGGCTTCACCATCTCGATATAAGAGCTCATACCCAAAAACTCCTTTTTCACGATCAAAAATGGCCTGTCGCCCAACCAGAACGGAGTGCTTGATGTTTGGAGCAGCCGTTAAAGTCATAAAAACCTTTCAAGGTAAAAAATCACCAATTTTAAAGGTATTCCCAGGATTACCAGGTCCTCAAACGAATAAGTAAAGGAGGTGCTAAACTGAATTCTGCACAAAACTACTATAATTTCCCCCTTAAATTTTGATCATTCCCAGAAAAAGAATTGTCCAAAGTTCTTCAGCTATGGTATAGATCTTTTCGTTCTTGGTGAAATACGGCGGTGTAGCTCAGGTGGTAGAGCAGCGGACTCATAAGCCGCGGGCCGGGGGTTCAAATCCCTCCACCGCCACCAAGTTTCTTACTTCCCTTCCTCTCCCTTGATCCCGGGAAACACCGACGCTTCCCCGTTGAGAGACATTAGGACACAAAAGTTATCCGACAGGAACGCCTTGGGTCGCATTCGATGAGGAATCTACGGTTGAGGCCGAATGACGATTCTCCGCCGGCGCTTCATGTAATGGAACTTCAATGAAGACCGAAGTTCCTTTAGACGGTTGACTGTGGATTTTCAAACGAGCGCCTACCTTCTTTGCCCGCTTGACCATATTTCCTAATCCATGTCCTTGAGCCCCGACAAGATCAACTTCAAAACCCTTCCCATTATCTGACACTTCCACAACCGTGTCTGTAGTTGTCATCTTCGCAGACACTTGTCCCTTCTTCGCGTGCGAATATTGTATGCTATTTAGAACAGCCTCTCGTACAATATGTAATAGCTGCGCACCTTGCTCACGTGACAGATGATCCTCACAAGAGGGATCAACATGGACCAGTATCGGGAATGAGGCTTCCTGACTCAAATCTTCTACAAGTGTCTTGAGTGCCACCTCGAATTTATTCCCCAACAGAACTCCGGCCTTAAGATTTTCCAAAAACACCTTGAGCATCTCTGACATTTCGGCCACTTGATCAATAATGCAGTTGGTCGGACGCCCTACCTCCATAGCCATTTGAATTTTTTGCAAGGCGCGGGCGATACGTTCATAAAAGTGCAGAAGAATTACATTTCGTTCCTCAATGACGGCTATTAGCTCCTTATTGCGTTCAAGAAGATACAGAAAGCCACCCAACCGCATAATTCCAGCTAACAATAATCCGGCGGCAACAAAACCCAGCCATATACTCACAAAATTCAATGGAGGAGGATTCAGTTCAAGGTAGGGAATGGATATCTCATAAGTCTTCTGAATAGCCAGGAGCCCAACTGCCACATTTAGGAGATTCCATACCAGGGTATTTTCAGTCGAACGTACACGACGAAGAAGCAAAACAACCGTTAACCAATGCATCAGACAGGTTGCGAGCAAAACCCAAAACAAAAATCTCTCACCATTCATCTAGCTAAGACATCCTTCCCCCGTAATACATAGGCCTTCCCTCTTCACCCTAAGCGGGTTGACCCTCCCTCTATCGTGTTTGGTCTCCCCCAATATTCTCGGCTATCGTAAGAACAGATTAAGTCAGCCAATAAAACCATTACCGAATGCAATTCATAGCCTCACTTTTCTTGTCGGAAATTTCCCAGACCATCTTAAGAAAACCAATACCGAAACACTTTGATATAGGCTTTCTGCTTTAGTGGTGTCCTCGAGCCACATCTCAATTTACTCAGCCTGCCGCGTTGACATTTTGTGACCCCTCGCCTCCTCCCTCTGAGGTATTTACCGGTACGGGTCGGTCAGACAGACTCCTCACAGTACTGGGATATAGTGAGATGCGATTAGCCATTATTTTCTTCTTAAGCCTTCTTTTTTGGTCGGTAACCATCTCAATCGAGTATGGGAATCGAAAGACAAACACCACTTCTGCAGCCCAAGCCTGTTCAGGGGAAGTCAATGGAGACGTCCTCCTTGATTATTTACAGTTAGGAAGAATTAAGGGAATAAGAGATAATGGCCGCAGACTTACGGTCGGCCTCACTTCCGATTGGGCAACCCTTCCCTCAGACATTCAGCAGGAAACATATGAAGCAGTCGCCTGCTATGCCAAAACGCAACAGCGCACATTG
>BQIZ01000019.1 GCA_021604365.1 Nitrospirales bacterium | reverse complement strand
CCTCTGGCGGCACGCCTTGGCCACAGGGCTGTTCGGGAAAGAAATCGCCAGACGCATCCGTCATAATGTGGAAAACGCCTTTTTGTGCGGGCTCCTGCATACCATCGGGAAACCCGCCATTCTCCATCTTCTCTCACAATCACCAGACAAATCAGCGGAACCGGTTTCCTGGACCACCGTTGAATCCCTCTTCGAAGAGTTTCATGGTATGGCAGGTTCAAAATTGGCCGCTGTCTGGCAATTACCCGATCCGGTTCAAGAAACCATCCGCTACTACCAGGACGACCGATACCACCAAGCCATTTCCCCCACCAAGGGAGCCATGATCACCTGCCTTGCTCATCATTTGGCCTCTGTCATGCTTGAAGATTCCACACAAGACGAAAATAGCCTGCTCACGCTTCCCGTCGTGCAGGATCTGAATTTTTACCCTGAAGATATGACGGCCCTACTGGAACTGCGTGAAACCGTCAAAGCAAGTGTGGAGTGTTTTTTGCCATGACGTCACCGACCCCATTTGATCTGATTGTGATCGGAAGCGGCCCGGCAGGACAAAAAGCCGCCATTCAAGGCGCTAAAGCCGGAAAGCAGGTGGCCCTCATCGAGCAAACCCGCGAGGTGGGCGGGGCGTGCGTCTATCAGGGAACCATCCCCAGTAAAACGTTACGGGAAAGCGCCCTTCAGATGGTGCGATTTCTCCAGGCAACTGAAGTCTTTGAATTCCGCATGCGGGACGATGTCAAAATCACCAATCTGATGACCCGCTTGGACCGGGTGGTGCGCGCCCACGGGAAGTTTATGAAAGACCAACTGACCCGTAATGGGATTGACTGCTTTCATGGTCGCGCTGGCTTTGTGTCCGCCCATAAAGTGCGGATCCAAAAGACTGACGGCACGGCCACCCTCGTCACCGCACCGATAATCGTCGTCGCCACGGGCTCGCGCCCACGCGTACCTGAGAATATTCCCATCGACCACGAACATATTCTGGACAGCGACTCCATACTCTCCCTCGTCTATTTGCCAAAATCTCTGACTGTGTTGGGGGGTGGTGTGATTGCTAGTGAATACGCCTCTATTTTTGCTTTACTGGGAGTGCACGTCACCATGGTGGATACGGCGGACCGCCCACTCAAGTTTTTGGATCAAGAACTCACCGATGAATTTTGTGAAGCGTTTGAGAAAACCGGAGGACACTATCGGGGCGGCCAAAAAATCGATGCCGTCGAGTGGGATGGATGCTCTAAGGTGACGACCGTTTTAGAGAGCGGTGAAACGCTGGAAAGTGAAAAGGTGCTGGTGGCTCTCGGACGAGTGTCCAATCTGGAGCATTTACACCTACAAACCACCGGGATACAGCCGACGACTCGTGGGCTCATTCCGGTCAACCATCACTGCCAAACTACGGTTCCCCATATCTATGCCGTCGGTGATGTCATCGGCCCCCCGTCGCTGGCATCCTGCTCCATGGAACAGGGCCGACGTGCTGTCTGTCATGCCTTAGGTCTCAACTCCGGCGTCGCTCCTGAGCATATTCCCATGGGAATCTATACCATTCCTGAAATGTCCAGCGTGGGATTAAGCGAACAGGAAGCCACCGCCAAATATGGCGGAGCGACCGTGGGAAGAGCCAGATTTCATGAAATTGCGCGGGGACAGATATCCGGCATGACCCATGGATTGCTCAAAATGATCGCCGATCCGAATGGCGAACAACTGTTAGGCATTCATATCGTGGGGGAGGGAGCAACCGAACTGATTCATATTGGTCAAATGGGCTTGCTCCACAATATGCCCATCGACGGATTTATTGACAACATCTTCAACTTCCCGACCCTCGCCGAAACCTACCGGGTCGCCGCACTCGACATCGCCAAACAACGCCGGCACTAAACAGCTGGCTCCCTGTATTCGGATTTTATTTTCCCAGGGTAGAAGCCGTCATCATTGGATGATGAATGATTCGGCTACTGAAAGATAAACAGACCGAAGAGAGAACAGGTCAACAGACCCACTCACATGCGAACAGGCAGGCTCTCAGCCAATCTCAAAACCGATAGCTGAGCTCATATAAGTGCAGATCCACTCCCCGATTATTAGACCCATAGAGTGCCGCATCAGAAATATGATGAAATCGCCATCCCAGTGATAAATTCCAGGGAAGGTGATAGGTAATACCAGCATGTCCAACAATTTGAACGGGTCCTCCAATATCCTGACGACCATATTTTTCCCTACTTAGATATGCCCCACCACCGCCAAAATCGAAGGTGAGGTTCCAATCTGGCTTCGTAAAGGCCAGCCCAGGGCTGACCTCTCCAATGAACCCGGCCTCTCCCGCCGCCCTCAACGCGCCTGCCGCCAGATTCAATCTAAAACGTATCTCCCATCCGGAAGAAAAATCCCAACTCCAAGGAGTTCCAATAACCGCAAATACGTCGTATTGCTGAAAATCTTCCTTTTCACTTGGCGGAATGCCTAACGTGTCAGAATTTAATCCTCCTCGTATCCCAACGGAAAGCATTTCAGTCTCTTTTGTGTGGGCCAAGCTGGAAAAGATGACTGTGAGCCACACCGTCATCACCAGGACACCGGTTATCGTTGCTGGGACTTTGGACTCGATTTTCCTTCTCTCCACAGTTGGTCCTTTTGTTGAATTATGATAACAGCTCATCACACCACCATTGGCGGGCAATCTGGACAAGCCCTGGCTTGGATACCACATGCTCTTACCTTGACACATCGCCAATTGAGGCCAGAGGGAGGTTTTTCACGATCTTTCCACACGTGAAACTTCTCTGCCCCCTAGAGGAGGTCTGTGAGAAAAAATTATAAGAGGGGATTACAAAAATAATGCCAATGGTGTGGTGTGATGAGGGGGTAGACGATGAGCCGATTCTATCATATTCTCACTCGTCTGTCGTCCCCCTAGAGCTTCAGGGGAAGGAAGTAAACACGGTCAACGAATTTTTCGATTTTTTGAGGCCGTCTATCCCGAATCTGAAGGTGACTGCCCTTTCTCGTTTCCTCCATGAACGCCGAACAGGCCTTCTTCACTTGGACCAAACATTCGTTGGTTAGCCAATACCAGGGGCTAGGTCTTCATCAAGCCTCTCTTTTTGAGACTCGCTATAGGCTTTCTCAGCATCGTCTAGCGCCGTGGATTGTTGAATTTCCTGGACCTCTTTTGGAGTGAGATATTTTAATGCTGTGGCGCCAAGCACCTTTTTCTCAGCGGTACCCTTTAATTGAATATGAATCAAGGCATCTGCCCCCATACGTTGTGCCTTCTTCACAAGGGCAAAATGGAGTTCATCCCAATTAACTTTCGATTTATCCGGAGATTGTCCGACCTCTATCTCATCCAACGTCTCATACGGAATAACGGGAATTTCTTCAAGTATTTCAATAACTTTATTGAGGTAAACTTGATCATCGGGCGGGGGGACATTTTCGATAACAGGTTCGGAGCGAGGGTATCGGGCCACCTCCACATCAAAATCCTTCAGTCGCATGGCGGCCAATGCCGCCTCGTGGGGATTACTGCTTCCTGCCAACCGCTTGAGTTTCTCCACTCGCGCGAGAGCTTCTTGCAGGCTCATTTTGGCCCCACTTTTCCGCAGAGCATTCACTGGCATTTCACAACTCCATGATCGCTTGCCATAGGTCTTCCGTGGCTCATTTGAATAAGGTAAGGATAATTTCATAATCAAACGTCCTTAGGTCTTGAATACAAGAAGAAGTCGTTAGATGGACGTAAGATTTTGCTGTTTTTTCTACCTGCCCATGATTCAGGTTGTCAAATGGTCTTTTGGAAAGGATAGTAAGAGTCCACATCCCCAAAGGCCTTTCCCTACCATAGGCTGGCGACCGGTCAATGGCCATGGAAACCACAAGTTGACCTTGGGCCACCAGCGGCCTTCAAGGACTTTGGCTAATCGGCCAAAACTCCTATTCCAACAATAGGAACCAGGATAAGGTCTTTGACCACAGAAGCTTCCCTAACTAAAATTGAGGCTTAAGGCTTGGTGCCCTGTGAGACTCTGATAGGTCGGATAGAATGAACACGGGATCGGCGCGAACAGCTTTATTCCGATTAGTTTAGCCGGACACATTCTCGGTCATGGAAGCAATCGCCTTGGACCTCCTCATCCTTTTCAGGCGATTTTTATTTTATCCCACCCTCTCATTAATCTTACGAAACACATCCCAAGAAAAAGGGGTACCTCCCCTCCCACTATGACTGTATTTACAATCGTCATTTCGATTAGGAGTTAGCCGAACCCGATAATCACTACCAGAAGAAAGGACATTCATGAACCAATCCTCAAATACCGTCCAAGTCTTTGATACCTGGGTGCAAGGAAAAACTGGCACCATTCACTTTGACGTCATGACAACAGATGAAGATACCGCTCTTCGATTAGCCAAAACCTATCTAGCCAGCCTAGGTGAAGCAGAGGCATTCATCACAACAGAAGAATGCCGGTTTTGCCATAATGAACCCCTCGCCTTTTTCTCTCAAACACAGCAACAGAAATTTACCAAACATGGAGGTTTTATTCTTCCCATGCCTTCCTGAACCCCCCTTGCCCTCATTCTGTTATTTTTGTCAAAAGGGTCGGGAACAAAAGCCATAGGCTTGGGAGTTGGTGGAGTCATATTCGACCTGTATATGAGTGTGGCTCCATGTCGGGCTGGGCTGCGCAGAACATTCCGCTAGCCATGGTAGAAGCCGAACCCTGATGCCACCTCGGGAAATTGTGGAGTCTACCCAACATTCCAGACAGCCACACCATCCGTACCATTGACTTGCTCAACCAGGTGCCTTTGGAATTGTGCACCGAACTTGGTCATGTTTATAATCAGTAGGGTGAGCAGGGGCTTTAATGTGACATCACGATTGCGTGGAGTTCACTTCTTAATACAAACTGCTTTGCACGAAGGATATGGGGAAAATCAGGTTTTCTCAGGTATAAGAAGGTATAAGATTAAAGAATTGCGTGAAAATGCAATCCACCGCAGATGTTTAAGACGTAAGGAGGAATAAAATGAGCCTAGCAGATAATACATGCGTGCCATGTCGTGGGGGCGTACCGCCGTTGGAACCCGGGAAAATCCAGGACCTGTTAGGTCAATTGGAGACCGGATGGACACTAAATGCTCAAGGTCATATTGAAAAAACATATACCTTTGATAATTTTGCAGATGCCTTGGCTTTTACTAATCGATTGGGCAATGTTGCCGAACTTGAGGGCCATCATCCTGATATTTATTTGGCCTGGGGCAAATGCAAAGTAGAAATTTGGACCCACAAAATTCAAGGCCTCACGGAAAGTGATTTTTATTTAGCTGCCAAGGCGGATCGCGCCTTTCACCTTCCTGCTGCCAACTGAAGGCTCTTCTAGGCACTAGCCAGAATTTGATTCACCCGGTCCCACTAGGGGCAAAACAAACTCATGCCCCTTCGCCTCGGGTCCCCACCGGTTTCCGATCTCTTGGAACAAAGGTCGCACGGGCAGCCATGACATTTTGTTAATCGAATTGCCTTCGATCCAAGTAAGACCCTCTGGGCTGGCAAAAAGAGTACAAGGGATGAGCATCCAGTCAGACCTATCCCATCAATTTCCATTTCACCAGTAAATCTCGGTGTCGTAATACAAAATGTAGGCGATATTGAGATATTGTTCCCTCCTGGAATGTTTAAGAGTTTAAGAGGCTTAACTCCGACCAGTGAACGATTTAAAGGACCACAGGCCTTCATCGTAGAATTTTGCAATGAGCAGCCCCAGGGTTGCTCCTTGCCAGGGTCTGAGAAGACACCATCCTCCCCCTCGCCAATATCCTCATGCCTTGCAATCCTCCTCGGTGACATTTTTGCCTAATAACTGGAATAAAAACACCACTCTTATCCTCCCTCCCATTATATTTTTTCTTTATTTCATACACTTAATTTTTGGTTCGGTTTGTGCAATATTTCCACCTATGGAAAAGATCAAAAATACATAAAAATGTTTGACAAACTTTTCTTGCGAGGGTAGCCTATTAAGTTGTGCACAGATATGCCGAAATGCCTTATAAAATGAATCACTTAGATAAAACATTACAGGTTCAACGTTCCTCCATTCCTCTGCGACCGGCTGCCTTTGCCAGCAATCTACTCTTTGGCTCCAGTGTCATTTTGATCACGTTGGCTCTTTGCCCACAACCATCCCTCGGCGAACCTTCGTTCACCCCCACAAATGATTCCACGGAGGAGATGACGTTTAATTATGCTATTGCACATAGCCACCCTCACCAGAGCACCTCAATTGAGACCCAAACGTTTCCGAAGAGCACCATTCAAAACAATCAGCAATCATCTATTCTGATAGATCAAACTGAGAAACCAACTCCAGGGATGACAGGGTTATCTTCCGAAGACGACTCGAACCAGTCTTCTGTAGATGATCTGGCTCAAACACCCTCACAGCAAATCCAATCATCGAATGCTGGAAAACATAGTACTTCCTCATCCGTTGATGTTTCCCAGGAACCTAACACTTCAGAAGACCAGCGGATTTTTTTCTCTGGCGAAAACACGCTTGAAGCCTTAAACGCTCAAACTGGGTTCTCAATCAACTCCTCTACCAAATTACGTTTTTACCCTGCTGACTCATCTGAGCAACGGTCGCAGATTGTCCTAGCCCGATTCGCCAAGGCGTTTGACCAAACATGGGAATCCATCCCACTAAGAAAACCAGGGGCATATGGCACCATTCCCCTTGTACTGAACGATTCGGTAGAGAAGAATCTTGAATATTTTCAGCATGGGATTCATGATCGATTTCAATCATATCTGGATCGCTTTCATCATTATCGAGACCTTGTGGAACCCGTTTTTCATGAACTAGGTCTCCCACCGGAACTCATGTATCTTTCACTTGTTGAAAGTGGCTTCAACCCTCGTGCATTTTCTCGATCCCGTGCCTCAGGCCCCTGGCAATTTATGAAAGCGACCGGCCGTGTGTATGGCCTTGATGTCGACTGGTATTTGGATGAACGGCGGGATCCTATTAAATCCACAGTTGCCGCCGCTCATCATCTTCGTGATTTATATGACCAGTTTGGCTCCTGGCCTCTCGCCCTCGGAGCGTACAATGCAGGAAGTGGAAAAATTTCACGGGCCATCAAAAAAACAGGGACCCGTGATTTTTGGAAAATTCGACAGTCACGGCACATAAGACGGGAAACCAAAGACTATGTGCCTCGCTTTATTGCGGCAACCCTTATCGCACAAAATCCTACGGCCTATGGATTTAGTACTCCTGACGGCGATCGCCATGAATTTGAAGAAGTCCTGATTACGAAACGCGTGCATCTTTCAGCCGTTACACAACAAACGGGAATTCCGGTTGATGAACTCCGACGACTCAACCCGGAACTTCGACGAAGCATCGTGCCCAGTCTTACGGGTCCAGGCTACTACCTGAAAGTACCCCTCGGCATGGCTTCATTGGTCGAAGAACTGCATCCGACACTCACCGTCTGGAGCCAACCTCCTCCTCCCCCAACGGAATGGCATACGGTCAGACGAGGAGAGAGTTTATCGGTAGTAGCTAAACGATATAGAATGAAAGTTAGTCAACTGAAAGACATGAATAATTTGCGGAGCAATATCATACGAGTAGGAACCAAACTCCGAGTTCGTGGAGAAGTTAATGACGATTACGCTGACTCTGAAATCACCTGGTATCGCGTCAGGTCCGGGGATTCCCTTGGAAGCATTGCGACTCGGTTTCGACAATCGGTGAATGCACTGAAGCGAATGAACAATATCTCCAGCCACATCATTCATCCAGGGGACCGGTTGCGGGTAAAAGGAAATCCTTCGGCCAGCCCGTCGAACAAAAACAACTCTAAATGGTATAAGGTCCGGCGGGGGGATAGTTTATGGACGATTGCCCGACAATTCAGGATGAGCGTGAACGATTTGCGAGCGCTCAATAACCTCTCTTCCAGCATTATTCGGGCTGGCCGCATGTTGATAGTGAGCCAATAACCCACCTATTGGGTGCACTGAACCAATACTATTTCCCCTCTCCTTTCTCCTGAACCTGTGGGGCTTCAGGACTGCTCTTCTCAATCCCCTCCAGTTCACCCGTTTCCGAGGAAGGAGAATCTTTAGCTTCTTCCGGTGCTAACACCTTCACCCGGAGGGCAGCTTCCGACGCAAACGGAGATAAAGGAAATTCCTGAATAATCTTTTTATACTGCCCAACCGCTTCAGCAGTATTTTCATCAGCCTCTGCAATCTTCGCCAGCTCAAAAACTACCTGGTCTTTATTTAACGCATGGGGATCAGCCAGCACGGCATCAAAGGCCTTTAGGGCGGACTCTCGATTGCCATTAAGTAAATAGGCAAACCCCAATCGCTGCTGGACTAATCCGACGAAGATATGATCTTGCCCATATTCTTTGATCCACGAAGTATACACTTCTATCGCCCCTTGATAATTTTTCTCCTCCATCATACTGTTGCCTAATAAAAATGAGGAGACTCCCGCGCTGGGCGTCCCAGGAAATTGCTCAAGGATGTCCTGGAACAGGCTTGAAGCTTTTTGAATATTCTCTTGGCCCTTTTTGACATCATCTAGCGGACGATCCAAATAGATTGTTTGCGCCTGACCTTCTAGTTCCCATGCATGCTCTTGATTCGTTTGATTGAGCCACCCCATCGTCACAATTGCCACGATCACAGCCAGAACAAGAAAAATCCCTCCCCATACCAGAGCCCGATTCTCTTCCACAAAAAACAAAAACCGTTCTTTACTCGATAGAAACTGAGCTTGCTCCACCATAGGAGATTTATTAGCAAGGTCTTTAATTTTATATCCCATAATTACTTTTCCCTCTCGTCGCTAGGACGACCAAATATTTTTTTCGCATTCAGAATTTGGGTGTGCTGCCTTATACCCACGCGTCCTGTTCATGTCAAACAGTATTCCACACTATTTCATTTGAGTTGACAAGGCCTAACTCCCTGTTATAATGGATGAATTGTAGCGTTTTAATTTTTAGGCGGATAGCTCAGCTGGCAGAGCGCTGCCTTTACACGGCAGATGTCGCAGGTTCGATCCCTGTTCCGCCTACCAAATATAAAAATATTATTTTGGCTTATGGTATTCTTGATCTGATATATTACGAAATTCTTCATCGACTCCATTTCCTCTTTGAATGAATGCGTGGGCTATTTGCCCAAGATCAAAAAAAAATTCGGGGCCGTCGTTCAGCTAGGTTTAGGACGCCAGATTGTCAATCTGGAGGTCGCGGGTTCAAATCCCGTCGGCCCCGCCATACCTCATCTCTCAGTGGTTTATTTCAATATCAATATCCCCTGTTTAGCTTCTGACCAGCCTAGAGGAGGTCGAAATACAACTATATGACCTTTGCTGCCAATCCTTCCGAGTTCTTTGGGTCCTTGGGCCTGCTATCCATTATCATTCTTTTCATCCTGTCAGTTTTTTCCGTGATTTCATGGGGAATCATTGTGAACAGATTCAGGCGGTTTGGCCGAATTCACCAAGAAGAATCACAGTTCCTCCAATTGTACGAACAGAATCCCATCGACCAGCATACCTTAAGAAGTCAGGCTCAAACATTATCCTATAGCCCAAGCTCAGCCGTTTATTTGGGCATTACCGACCGCTTGCCCGAATCCTCTGATCTTTTCACCTCGAGACCACCCCTGGAGGCAAAACCCGCAGAGCGCTCCCCTAACCGACAGTACTTGGAAAAGGTCGCTCAATACATCATCCAGAACCAAATCAGCCAACAAGAAGCCTATTTGCCTTTTTTGGCGACCACAGGAAATCTGACTCCGTTTGTTGGTCTTCTAGGAACAGTTTTGGGCATTATCAATGCCTTTCATGAAATCGGCATTCAAGGTTCAGCAAGCATTGCCGCAGTTGCTCCTGGAGTCTCTGAAGCACTTGTGGCCACTGCTGCCGGGCTATTTGCCGCAATTCCTGCCGTGATGGCCTACAACTATTTTCTTTCTAGAATTCGAAAAATGTCCTTCAGAGTTGAGGCATTTACCATTGAATTTCTCAATACGATTGAAGAATCTGAAAAAGCCTTTGAAGTGGAAGTGACCCGATGACCACTGGATCAAAGCCTCGACAATTTCTCTCAGAAATCAACGTCATTCCTCTCGTCGATGTCGTCTTAGTTCTCTTGGTGATTTTCATGGTTACCGCCCCGATGCTACATCGTGGCTTGGACATTAACCTCCCAACCACTTCTGCCAACAATATACAAGCGGAAGAACGCCTGATTGTGACGATTCAGCGAGATCACACCTTATCCCTCGGTAATGACACTATTAGCCTGGTCAATTTACGAGCCAAACTTCAAGAAGCCAAAATCTTAAATCCGTTAATTTCGGTGTATCTGCGAGCAGATCAAACGGTTCCCTATGGAACCGTGGTGCAGATCATGGATGAAGTCAAAGGGGCCAAAATTGAACGTCTTGGAATGATTACCGGCCCCAAAATCGAAACAATAATTGAGGACGATACCATCGGGATTTCCCGCTAAGCGTTTGACCAATGGGACATGCTGAATCCCCAAGTCTAATTTCCCTTGGGCTCGCTGCTGACGTTTCACAAGAAAGCTCCTCATTCCGTTGGGGACTCCTCACCTCAGGTTTTCTGCATGCCCTCGTCATCATGATGGCCCTGTTCTTACGATTTCAATCCACAGTCGAGGAACCTCTCAGTGCCATTGAGGTAAATCTTATTTCTTTACCGGAAGCGCAGGCTCCTTCTTCAAGCCCAAAAAAGTCTTCTCCCCCGGCGCCTCCTCAACAAAAATCTCAACCAACAAAAGCAGAACCAATAAAGACCCAACCAAAAGAAGCCACCCTTCCTCCTTTGCCAGTCCCAACACCCTCCGAACGTTTATCGGAATTTTTGGAAGGGGCGGTTGGCTCAATCCTCGTGCCTAACAAACAAGAAATGTCTTCTCCGGCACCATCTCCCCACGTCGAACAATCTCCTTTGAAAGACCAATCTCCGTTATTTGAAAATCTTCGAATGCCCCCTATTGCTCCACACATTTCGCGTCCGGAACGCTTACATTCTTCACAATCGCCAGTCGCTCCCAAGCCTAACGCAACGCCATCTCCCAAAAAGGCTACACCCCCAACACCTGTTCCTCCGGAGCCTCAAAATTCGGTATCCCAAACTCAGCCCCCTAAAATTGAGCCAACTGTCAAACTCGCTCCTGTGCTACCGGAATTGAGTTCGGTGACCCCGTTTAAGATGTCCGAAAAAGAAAGACAGCCCGACGACGCATCTCCATCAAGTAATATTGAGGAATCGCTCAAGCGAACCCTCCCGACAATACCGACACCTGCACCAACTCGAAAAATCAAAAAACAGCCCAAAGCTTCCACGCCGAAACAAGAAAAACCTTTCGCCCCTGGGCTCTCCGCACCTCAATTAGCCCAAATTGCTCCATCCCTACCACTGGAAAAACCTCCTCAACGCGAGAAAATGTCAGATATGATGAAGCAATTATTAGAAGAAGCTAAAGCCCCCAATTTGAAACTGTCTCCAGCCTCACCACCCCCTCAAGAACCTGGGTCCTCTTCTTCACCACGAACCCAACCGGTGCAGTCAGAAATGGATCAACGAATTGCAAAATTATCCATTCCCGACGTCACGCCGGTTGAATCGATTAAAAATCGCCTCCAACTCCTGGAAGTGCAACCCACCTCAAATTCCAGGAATACTGCCGCTCAGTCTTCTGCGGGAATAAATCGTTATTATGGAATAATTCAGGACCTCATTCAGGATCAGTGGAGAAGAACGCCACTCGTTGCAAATGCTCCGTTAGTGGTACTCAGATTCCGTATTTTTCGATCTGGAGAAATTTCCCAGATTCGCATTGATAAAGGTTCAGGAAATGGATATTACGATTCCGCCGCTCAACGGGCGGTGAATGCGGTCAATCCCTTACCCCCATTTCCACCTGATATTTCTGATGCTTTCCTGGATGTGCGTTTTCAATTTATCAAAACGGATCAAAAGGATTAGTTAATGGACACCAGCTATATTATGAAGAATGCACGTAAACCCCTGTATGCCATCCTGGCTCTGCTTGCCTTTTGTGTAATTGCCGTATCCCCGGCCTTTCTTCATGGAGAGGAAGCGGATCTCAAAGCCACACGTTCAGAGTTTCAAAAAATCCCTATTTGGGTAATGGGATTCTCCCCCGTTCAACGGGATACCGGACTCTCAGAAGACATTGAGACTCAGGTCGCATCCGTCCTTAAAGCGGATCTCAAACGCTCACAAATATTTTCAATTACCGATTTACCCCCTGCCAAAGGGGATTTCTCTGACAATAAATGTATGAGTCTTTCATCAAATTTGGCACCCCACTTCCAAAAAGTGACGGTCTCTACCTGGGGGAGAATAGGAGTAGGAGGGACTTCAAACGGAGTCCAGGGACTTATTTTGGATGCCTGCGCATTTGATCCAGGACAACAGGATGTATTGACCGGGAAACGGTACTTTTCCCTCAAAACGACAGAAACCCTCACTCGCTTGATGGCCCATCGGTGGGCAGACGAACTGGTCTATCGATATACCGGCGAGCAGGGTATTGCCAGGACGAAAATCGCATTTGTAGGTCAAAAAGAGAATGGACGAGAGCTTTTTGTCATGGATTACGATGGGTATGATCCGCAACAGGTCACGGCTGACGGGTATTTAAACCTCATGCCTACCTGGGCTCCGGACCGGAAATCGCTTATTTACACCGCATATCGTGATCGCAAACAACTCATTATGAAAAGGGAATTGGCTACCGGTCGGGAAGAAATTTTGGTTTCGCCAGCCAGTCTGAACATTACGGCCTCCTTTGCTCCTAATGGAAAATCTATTGCCTATTCCGCTGCCCAAGATGGCAACTCGGATCTATATCAGATAGAATTGGACAGTAGAAACGTGAAGCAGTTAACCTCCCACAATAGCGCAGATTTGTCCCCGTCATGGTCTCCAGACGGGCGACATCTGGCCTTCACATCAGATCGGGGAGGCCGCCCCCAAATTTACATCATGGATGCCGATGGTTTGAACGTCCGTCGCTTAACCTTTGATGGAGACTACAACGCGGCGCCAGCATGGTCCCCAAAGGGAGATTGGATCGTCTACGTGTGCCGGGTGCCAAGCGAGGGATTTAAATTATGCCGCATCAGTCCGAATGGGGAACAACGGAAACAAATCACCAACGGACAAAGCATTGATGACTCGCCGTCCTGGGCACCAAATGGACGGCATATTGTTTTCAGTTCGATTCGAAGAGGAGAAAGTCATTTATACATCATTACTAGCGAGGGAGCAGGATTGGAGAAAATTTCCTTGGCAGGCGAACATCTCAGCTCTCCCTCCTGGTCGCCATTTCAACCATAATAAATGAGCCAACAACCCTGATAGTTCAAAAAAGGAGTCGTTCCATGCGCCCAGCCATTCATGTGATTTCACTACTTGGCATTCTCAGTCTTTCACTCGTCAGTATCTCGGGATGTGGGGAAAAACGGATCCACGTTTCCACCGCCTCAGGTTCTCCAGGCGAAGAAACTGGGGCATCAGCATCAGACACCGAAACAGCAGGGTTAGCAGGAACCTCCGTTGATGAATCTTTGTTGGCAGGGCAAGGCACTTCTACCGAGGAAATCCGCGCAGATGCCGTTCAACCAATCGCTCCGGCTGATCCGCTCGATTTCGGCTACGACCCCAATCATATGGATCAATGGTTCCAGCAGAACCTCCAAGCTGGAAATCCTACCGAGCAAAATTCAGAAATTGATCAAAGCAGTGCCAGTCCAGTGACGCCACTTAACGACGGAAATGATATCTCAACTCAATCCAGTTCTTCAGGCATGAACGGGTCTCCTCAAGACCAATTAACTCAATCCGGTCCTTCGGTCATAAACGGTTCAGATCAAGACCAAACGGGGACGTCCCCCTTCAGCTCCCAGACGGAATTCCAAAATGATCTCTCGAATTTGCCAAAAGACACGGAACCAATTCCCGAAACCTTTCAAGTAGCGAAAGCTGAACCGTCGGAGATCATTCGAGAGCAGTTGGAGAAAATTCAAGAGGAAGAATTGGCCACAGTATCTGCTGGATTGGAGGATGTATTTTTTCAATTTGATAGTTGGACTCTCACCGCAGAAGCTAAGGATTCTCTCGAACGGGACATGGCCTGGCTCGCCAACGATCCCTCCTCACTTTTAATTATTGAAGGACATTCCGATCAACGCGGAACGCAGGCCTATAACATGGTGCTTGGGAAAAAACGAGCCATGGCTGTGCGAGATTTTCTCTCTCAATTGGGTGTTGATCCTTCACGATTGACGGTCATTTCCTACGGGAAAGACAAGCCATTTTGCCAGGACACCACAGAAGTGTGCTACCAATTGAACCGACGGGGACATTTGCTAGTTCAAAATTAGCTACCCAATCGACCAGTTTTTCTGAAAACATGGAGGAATAATTCCAGAGTGAATATAGGGCTGACCTTGCAACATGTTTCAAGACTGTGGCCATCGTCTTTTTCTCTCAAGTGGGTAATGGTATGTGGAGTCTCTAGTTTATTGGCTACGGGCTGCGTGGCTCAACAAGCTGACCTTGCCAGAATTCAAAAAGACCTGGAACTACAGATTGCCAAGATCAAAGATGAAAAAAAGGCCCTTGGTCTACAAGTTGATGAAACCAAGGCGCAACTGATCAAGATGAATGAGGAAGCGCAAAAAACTCGTGGCAATCTGGCTTCTATCAATCAAAAAGCCACACTCCTCCAAGAAAAAGATGTGGCGAGTTTATACGGAAAATTTGAAGAAACTGAAAAAAGCCTCCGAGATCTCAAAAAGGACTATACAAACCAAACAGAGATTTTGAAATCTGAGGTCCAATCGATTCAATCAACGATTCAGACACAGGGGGAAGACCTGCAAACGGTCAAAACCCACAATACGACCCTCGCCCAACAGGTGGATGAAAACAATCAAGGATTAACCACGAACATGGGCGAATTCCAGAAATCCCTCTCGCAATTTAAAGACACACTGACAAGCCTCGGAACGACGATTGGACAGGTTCAAACAGATTTATCAGGACAACGGCAAGACCTCGGAACCATGCAATCTCGCACAGAAAAACTGTCTGATTCGATGCTCCAGGTTCAGGGAGGTCTGGAAAAATCCGGAGAGTTGTTCGGTGCCAGCCTTGATGAACAAGCAAGACAAGTCACTCAGTTGCAAAATGAGGTCACAATCCTGCAAGACAAACTCGCCGCCGACACCCAAGCCCTTCGAACCTATCTAGAACAGGACGTGAATGCAGCCATGGCCCGGTTAGTTGCCGATATTGAGACTCAGCAAGGCCCTAAGCTCGCGCAAATTGAATTTTTACAAAAAGATATGGAAGCTCTGGGAACACACGTGCAGGCGGATGCCAATCACGTGCAAGAGCTATCCCAATCCGTTCTCAAGCTTCGCGAAGCTCAGGAAGTCATGGGGAGCTTACTCGGGAAACGCGGAGATGAAATCATTCAACACGCGGGACGACTTTCGGAACGCATGAACACGGTTGAATCACACCAAACCGCACTGACCGACCAGCTCCAATCCAATACCCAAAAAACTTCAGCCCATCTGGCCGAGGTCAATGCCAGTCTCAACTCCATTACTCAAAGTCTTGATCAAGCCAGGCAATCACTCTCCAGTCGCCTGGCCAAACAAGAAGAGCGGGCACAAGCACTCAATCAGTCAGTTCAACAATTCCAACAGTTGAAACGAGACGTCCAAGAGCAAAAACAACAAGTGCAAACCGTCAACCAACTCACAAATCAACTCAACCAAACGGTCGACGGAATCGGCTCGCGGTTAAAGGACCTGGAAACCCATCAATCCGGGCTGGTGGGGAAAATTGACTCTGACACCCAGATGACTAATACCCATCTACAAGAAGTTAACAGCGGAATCCAATCTGTCGCCCAAGCCTTGGAAAATGTCAGTTCGAAGCTGAATGCTCGGATTGAAAACCAAGAACAGCGCCTGAATCGGGCCATGACCTCTTTTCAACAGGTCCAAGGAACTGCCGATACCTCACAAACCAATCTGACCCACCTCAATCAGTTAACAGAAACCGTCAATAAATTGCGTGATGTGCTCAATACCATTGGGACCAAATTGGGTGAGCGAGTGGACCAGCATGAGGATCGACTGGGCCAATTGGCCCAGAGGGTTAATCGCCTGCAAAGCCCAAAACCGCAAAAATAGGCTTCATCATTACTTAATATTCTCAAGGAAAGGCCGAGTATATCTTTATACTGTCATATGCCCCTTTGTCTTAACGCCCTGGCAATTGATAAGATACAAGTTGAAGGGTAATTAGGTTCCCTAATACCAGACATCTTTTGTAGCCGAGGCCGGTATTTCATGACTCACACATTTTCCAAAGCGGCCATTTTTATAGGGTTATCCCTCACGGGCGGATGGGGATGCGCAACAGAGCCCAATCTAACTGACATCCAAAAACAGGTTCAAACACTCATGATTCAACAGGAGGCGTCCCACAAGCAGGAGAAACAAATAATCGACCGAATGGAGACGGTTGAATCGCAATTGGATGAACATGATTTCTTAGTGGGAGAACTTATTAAAACAGAGGAAGAGGCCAGCCTGGATACTCGCCACCTTTTAGATAAGCTCGAACGGACCAGTGCTCTGCTCCGAGAACAAATTGAACAAACCCGTTCCACCACTCAACGCCGTGACCAAGACCTATCCATTCGGGTAAAGGCTCTGGAAAGCCGAATAGACAACGTGATTCATCAACCTCGATCTGTATCGGAACCCCCGGAATCCCCGACTCCTAACTCCGGAAACCCTGCGTCAAATCCGAAGGAAGCCCGGACGGGATTACCTGCATCCCCTGAAGAACGTGCAGGGGCGGAAAATGAGGCGTCGGCTTTTCGGTCAGCCTATAAGGTTTTTCTCAAAGGAAATTATGACCGGGCCTCGGTGGAATTCAAACGATTTGTCACAAATTATCCGTCGACCACCTTAACCCCTCAAGCCTATTACTACCTTGGGGAAACGTTCTACGTGCAAAAACACTATGACGCTGCCAAGCAAGCCCTGGAACAAGTTATCAGCCGCTATCCTAGCAGCAAATATCGGAGCCACGCTTTATATAAGCTCGGACAAATAATGCTTGAGATCGACCAACGATCAAAAGCTCAGGAACTGTGGAACTCTATCATCCAGGATTACCCCGATTCACCAGAATCCACCCAAGCGAAAGAGCAATTAAAAAAATCCGGGCTGTCTTGATCCTCTGCAAGCCTTCGCATTCTATTTTTCACACTCAATTCCTTGTGCTTGGAATCCCATGCCTTCGACCGTAACTGGAAAAGTTCACATTCTTCCAGATAGCGTGTCCTGTCGTATTGCCGCAGGAGAAGTGGTTGAACGACCCGCCTCCGTGGTGAAAGAACTTATTGATAACAGCCTGGATGCCGGCAGCACATTGATCACCGTTGAGGTTGAAGAAGGTGGTCGACGGGTCATTCGCGTCATGGACAATGGGGCAGGAATGACGCGAATGGATGCTCAATTGGCCTGTCAACGCTTTGCAACAAGCAAACTCCGTTCCGAAGAAGATCTCTTGACGCTCCTGACAATGGGTTTCCGAGGAGAAGCCCTTCCCAGCATCGCCTCCGTTTCCCGTTTTTTCTTAAAGACGGTTTCCCCCGAAAGCCCCCTTGGTACCCAGACCCAGTCAATGGGGGGAGTCGCATGGGAGGTTTTCGACTATACCGGCCCGCTAGGCACTCAAGTGGAGGTACGTGATCTTTTCTTTAATACTCCAGGGCGGCTGAAATTTCTCAAGACTGTTCCCACCGAATTTTCTAAAATTTGTTATGTCGTCCAACAGGCGGCAGCCGTGCACCCAGGGATCCACTTTCGATTACGCCACCAGAATCATACCGTGCTGGAGTATCCTGCTGTATCCTCACTGCAAGACCGATTATTACAGATCTACGGACCAGACTTCCTTGAACGTTTTCTCCCCGTCACCTATAACGCCGGTTCATTTCAACTCACAGGATTTACAGTCAGTCCTCACCATGCACGAACCTCTCGTACGCCACAGGAAATTTTTGTTAATGGCCGCTCTATAAAAAATACGACTATTTCCCATGCTGTGCATGAAGCCTACGGATCCTTTTTACCAAAAGGGAAACACCCACAGTATATCGTATTTATCCATCTTGATCCTCAGTCAATCGATATCAATGTCCACCCGACTAAACGGGAGGTTCGCTTCTCCCATCCAGAGTTCATACATATGGGGGTTCTCCGTGGCATTAAAGCTCTCTTTTTCTCGCAACCCTCACCCGACGTCATATCCGATGAGCACAAGGAGAACCCTGTCCCAGTTACTCCTCATTTACCCAGAACAACGCCAGGATCAGTTAACGTCGCGCCAGCTCCATTCCAGCATGGGCCTGAATTCCCTCGAACGGGCACCAATCGACCTTACACACTTTCTCTTTTTGTCCAGGAGCCGCCCTCTGTCTATGGAAGTAGGGAGCAGCCATGTGAGGTGCATCCTCTCGGGCAAATTCATCACACCTATCTTCTTGGACAAATCGATCAGGATCTATTCATTGTCGATCAACACACGGCCCATGAACGAGTACGCTTTGAGAGACTGCTTCGGTCATGGAAGAAAAAAGAAATTCTCCAACAAAGCTTACTCATCCCTGAACCGGTTGAACTTCTTCCCCACCAGGGAGAATTACTGGAAGAATGGTTACCTTTTCTGGCTCAAGCAGGATTGGAGGTGGAACGATTTGGAACCACATCTTATGTTGTGCGAGCCATTCCAGCCATGTTAGGAAATATATCAGTTGGTTCGCTGGTCCTGGAACTATTGGATGAACTCTCGGAGTGGCAATCCACCGATGCGCTGGAGAACACGATTAAACCCATCCTGGCCACCATGGCGTGTCAAAGTGCCGTTCAAGCCGGACGCCCCATGACCCAGGCGGAAATCACCATCCTTTTACAGGACTGGGCACAAGAACGTTTTCCGATGACTTGTCCTCATGGGAGGCGAGTGGCCATCAAACATTCCTTGGAAGAATTGCACACCATATTTGCCCGCCCATTGAAGTAAGACTCATTCCCTGATTGTTCATGAAACAGGCCGACATCATCACAGCATGGAAACCCATCGTCGCCATTGTGGGACCAACCGCAATCGGGAAAAGCCGTATCGGGATTGAAGTCGCCAAAATTCTCCACACGGAAGTTTTAACCGCAGACTCCCGACAAGTCTATCGTGGCATGGACATTGGTACCGATAAACCCTCATTAGCAGAACAGCAAGATATTCCTCATCGCTTAATTGATCTCGTCGATCCAGATCAACCCTTTAACGCGGGCGACTTCCGGCATCACGCATCCCAAGACATCGCTCGCCTGCATCGCCTAGGTCTCCTGCCCCTTGTCATTGGAGGCACCGGATTCTATATTCGAGCCCTCTTACGAGGTCTTTGCCCAGGTCCACCCGCCAATTGGGTCATTCGGAGTGAATTAGCCCAAGAAGCCAAGGCTCGAGGACCGGCTTTTCTTTATAAAAAGCTTCAACAGGTTGATCCCGAACTCGCACAACGGCTACATCCTCATGATCAGCCAAAGGTTCAACGCGCCCTTGAAGTCTATCGCATTCTTGGCACGCCGCTATCGGTCATCCAACAGCAACACCGATTTGACGATGCTCCATATCCATACTTATTGATCGGGCTCACCATGGAACGTCAGACCCTCTATCAGCGAATAGAAACCCGCGTCGATTGGGAAATTCAGAAAGGGCTTGTGGAAGAAACGCAATCCCTCATGAATCAAGGGTTTCCTCGAGAGCTCGGTTCCATGAAAGGGCTGGGCTATCGACAGTTTTCAGGATACTTAGCCGGTGACTATTCTTATGAAGAAGCTGTGCGATTATTAAAACGAGATACCCGTCACTTCGCCAAACGGCAAATGACGTGGTTTCAGAAGGAATCCGGCATCCAGTGGATCACATTGGAAGAGTCAGACATCCCACATCGAGCGGCCACCAAGATCGTGGATCACATCAATCAGTTTCTCGATACCTTTGCAAGATTACCATTTCCTGCGGAACCAACGTCACATTTAAAGTCCACCCAATCGTCAGGTTAACCATACAGGGCAGTTCATGATACAATGCGGAAAATTTTACTCTTTTTAGTCATGAAAAACTCCTCATTTGTTCAATGTCCAATCAGCATACGCCTGAAACCACATGCCTTCCCTTTTGATCAGAGAGACCGACTCACATGGCGGAGAACGAGTGAATGAATATTAAACGGCCCTCTTCCCCTACCCAACGGGCTCAAATCGGGATTATCGGAGGCAGCGGACTCTATGAAATGGACGGGTTCACCAACCTCAAAGAAGTCCGGATGGCAACCCCGTTTGGGAAACCTTCGGACGCCATAATTCTGGGAACCTTTCATGGCATACGAGTCGCCTTTTTGACTCGCCACGGTCGAGGACACCGCACTCTCCCTTCCGCCATAAATTATCGCGCGAATATTCATGCTCTTAAAGCCCTGGGTGTGACGCGGGTATTTTCCATCAGTGCGGTGGGAAGCATGAAGGAATCCATTCAACCTGGGGATTTTGTCCTGCCTGATCAATTCATTGACCGAACCACTCAGCGTGACAACACGTTTTTCGACCAGGGCATCGTCGCCCATGTCGCCTTCGCTGATCCTCTGTGTGGAACCTTGTCGAATGTGCTAGAAAAGGCCAGCCAAGGAGTCTCCGTGACGGTACACCGTCCTGGTACATACCTCTGCATTGAAGGGCCACAATTCTCCAGTCGAGCCGAATCATTTCTCTACCGGCAATGGGGTGTGGATGTGATTGGTATGACAAATATTCCGGAAGCCAAATTGGCTCGTGAAGCCGAACTGTGCTATGCCACCCTTGCGCTGGTCACGGATTATGATTGCTGGCATGAGACAGAAGAAGCCGTGTCCGTTGGAGCCATCTTATCCATCATGCATCAAAATGTCGAAACCGCAAAAATTGTCCTTCGGCAGGCACTCGATCTCGCAAAAGACCTTGGGCCTTGCTCGTGTCAGACCGCATTAGAACACGCCGTCATTACTCCGCTTGATCGAATGAGTCCGACCTTGAAAAAGCGGTATCAGCTTCTGTTACGACGCCATTTATTATCGACCACCTTACACTCCAAGAAAAGGTCTTAATCATTATGGGTAATTTATTAGTAGTAGGATCCGTTGCCTTTGATTCTGTTCGAACGCCGTTTGGTGAAGCCTCGAATGTACTGGGAGGATCCGCCACGTATTTTTCTACTTCGGCCAGTTTTTTCACGGACGTGAATCTGATTGCCGTCGTTGGCGAAGACTTCCCAAAGGAACATCTCGATTTCCTGCGTAGTCGAAACATCAATCTGGACGGATTAGAACAACGACCCGGAAAAACCTTTCGCTGGCGAGGAGAATATTCCTATCAACTCAACGAAGCTCAAACCCTGGAAACACATCTCAATGTTCTAGAAACGTTTCGTCCGAAAATTCCTGACAGCTATACCACGCCATCCGCCTTGTTTCTGGGTAACATTGATCCAGAATTACAACTGGATGTCCTGAATCAAGTGAAGCGGCCATCAATCGTGGCCTGCGATACCATGAACTTTTGGATTGAGGGGAAAAGGGAAGCGTTATGGAAGGTCCTCGAACATATCGATATTCTCGTTATTAATGACGGGGAAGCCCGTGCCTTGGGCGATGACGCAAACCTCGTACAAGTAGCGAAACGGATCTTATCGCGTGGACCCAAAACTCTCATTATTAAACGCGGGGAATATGGGGTCTTGATGTTTCATCAGCAGGAAATTTTTGGGGCTCCAGCCTATCCACTGGAAGCGGTCAAAGATCCAACCGGCGCAGGTGACACCTTTGCCGGCGGCTTCATGGGGTACCTTTCTGCTACGGAAAATTACTCGCAAGCCGGCCTTCGACAAGCCATCATTTTTGGAAGCGTCATGGCCTCATTTAATGTGGAGGAATTCAGCCTGGACCGCCTCAGGCATTTAACCCGTGAAGACATTGATAAACGATTTTCTTCCTTTAAACATCTGACGCATTTTGAGGATTTGTCATAGACCTGAAGACTTTCGGTATGCACACCCTTTACATGATGTGTGCCTTCACATGACAAGCCAATGAATACGGGAAAGGCCTTTCTCATTCAGGATAACGCCATGGAAACTCTTGGTGGATTATTCCGACAGACCCGGGAACGACAACGTTTATCTTTGGAACAGATCGCTTCCAAAACTCGCATTCAACAGCGCCATCTTCAAGCACTTGAAGAAGAAGATTTCGCAAGCCTACCGGCAAAAGTATTCGTCAAAGGGTTCGTTCGGTCGTATGCCCGTTCATTGGGTCTGGATGAAGAGAATGCCCTTCAGCTATTCCTAACCACCTCAAGCGATTTCTATGATCGCACCCAAGAAGAGCAGCAACACATCCAAGTCACACTGCAAGCAGCCCATCGTAAACGATTCAATTGGAATCTTGTGGTGATTCTTTTTCTGGCCATCGGTGGAGTCCTCTTTTATCTCCTACCCTGGCAGCAGGAAACCGTTCCACTCACATCTGAATCCGAAACTCCCATACCAATTAATGGAATGCAGGATGAAGAAATACTTGAGCCTGCACCTCCCATTAAGGAGTCACCTGACAACGTTTCATCAGAATCCCCTGTCGACACCGAGATACAGCTCACTCCTCCTCCCCCACCTGATACCCCACCTTCCCCGCTACCCCCTGAGCCTCGACCGATACCGACCTTGCCTGTTTCCCCCGTTCCCGAAAAGGCCTCTGGGTTCGATGGAACGCTGGTCCTAGAAATCGCAGCCACACAACTGACCTGGGTGGTGGTGCAGTCCGACGATCAGGCTCCGCATGAAGCCTTATTACAACCTGGACAGAAAAGCACCTGGAAGGCGAATACACAATACTTGCTCACGTTAGGGAATGCGGCGGGTGTGATCATCCGCCTTAATGGAGAATTACAAGGTCCATTTGGAAAACCGGGTCAGGTGGTCCGAGACATTCGCTTGAAGCCCTGATATCCCAACATGAGGAACCCTGGTTTCACCCAATCGTCCATCCCCACCACTTCAAATTTCCAAAAATTTGCAAATACCATACTTATACGGACAAAGCTTGAAAAAAACTTAGTCCTGCCTACTGCCTCCTTCTCAAAAAACTCCAGTGTAAGCAGCTCTCTTAACCTGCGGTGGAAAAATTCTACGAGATACAACATTAACTCTTTTCCACCTTCTTGACATGCTAAAAAACCGATTGATATGATAAAAAGGTTTGGGTGGTTTAAAGTTGACCTCTTGCATTGAATTAGGTTAAGTACCCCCTCAAACAACACCAACCCAAAAAGAGGAAAAAAAGGGGAAATGATAATGCAATCCCCATGTTTTTTTTACGGTCTCATCAACTCTGTTTAACCTTAGGAGGCTTACATGACGTTTTCGATGAAAGTGCTTGGAACTTTAACCGCCGCCATGTTTTTGACCACTGGCTTGGCCATTGCCGGACCGGAAAAGGATCCGCTTAAATCCCGCGTCCCCGGTGATCAACGGTCTGCAGCCAAAAAAGACAAATCGCCAATATATGACAAAGCCAAGGATGCGTCCCCGGAAATCGTGGCGGAAGGCAAAGCCTTGTATGAGGGAAAAGGGACATGCATTAACTGCCACGGCAAAGAAGGCAATGGCCAAGGGCCGGCAGGAGCCGTCTTGACCCCAGGTCCCCGTGACTTCACCAATTGCAAATTTCACAAGAAACGGAAAGATGGCGAACTCATGTGGGTTATCAAGAATGGTAGCCCTGGCACAGGCATGGTTCCTTTAGTGCCAGCCACCATCAGCGAGGAAGAAGCCTGGAAGGTCATTGCGTACGAAAGAAGCTTCTGCCAAAAATAATCGATAGTAGTTATCTTCCTGAAAAACCCCCGCTGAGCTGAGCTCAGCGGGGGTTTTTTATGAAAAACACCTGAGCCCTGCCAAGTATGGCCTTACCCCGTTGACACCATTCAAATCCCTTGACTAGACTCAACTTGGTAGAAGGCCACCAAATCACTATTCGTCAGTCAAATTTCTAGAGTAAGGAGAGCATGTTCATATGGCCAAACGACGATCACTTCAGGATGACGCAACGTCTCTAAAAACCAAGGTCACGAAATCCCTAGCCAGTAGCGACAATCCTGAGGGAGATTCAACCATCCGATCATTACGAAAACGTTTACGAAGAGTTCAACGGAAGGCCAGAACAGCTAAACGGCGCGAGGAACAGCGGAAATCAAAGAATGTCGTGGCAGAGGCCTAAGGTTTTCTGCAGATTGACCCTGAAGAGATTTTGGAGGAATTGAGGCATGCGGGACGACCAAAAAAATATGGATGATGCATTTTCAGACAAAACGGAAGAGTTTGTATCCTTGGAAGGCAAGACAACCCTACCTCAAGACGAGGTAGTGGATGAAGTCTCAGAAGCCATCACGGCGGAAGCAGATGAAGAAACAACGGACATCGTCGCCTCGGCTGAAGAAACCGAAGAAGGAACAGAGCAAGAAGAAGAGTTGGTCGAAGAACAGGTCAAAGATGAAATCGATATTCAGATCGATCTTTTGAACGATCCAGAATGGGTCGTCCGACGCGAAGCAGTGACAACCCTGGGCGAAATGGGCGATGAACGCTGCATCGAACCTCTGGTTCGATGCCTTCGAGATGGAGATTGGCAGGTTCGAGACGCCGCAGTTGAATCCATCGCCATGATTGGTTCACCAGCCGTGGAACTTCTGCTCCGCTATATACGAGACTACGATGCCCGGAAATCTGTGATTAAAGCGTTGGGGAAAATTAACGATGAACGAGTTCTTGATCCGTTAATTTCGATGCTCCACAATGATGAGTTTAAAGACGATGCGACTTGGGCTCTCGCAGAACTTGGACAACCGGCTGTTGGACGATTACTCGAATGTCTGAAGAATCAAGATGAAGTTATTAGGAAACAGGCCATTCTGGCTCTAGGAGAGATTAAGGATTCCAGTAGTGTTGATTTATTGATGGAAGGATTGCAAGACTCTGACTGGTTTATCCGACTTTCGTCAGCAGCCGCGCTAGAAAAAATCGGAGATCCTCGTGGCCGGGAGGCGATTAAACTTTTGGCCAAAGACCCCGACTTGGTGGTTCGCTTACGAATCGAACACATGTTGGCAGAATGGAAAAAGCAGGCCGTCACGGCTTAAGCCTGACTTTTCAGTCTCGGTTGTGAAAATACCAGACCCCTCTATCGCCTAGACGATGGAGGGGTCTTTTTATGAGGAAAATCCCACCCAGCCCCTTAAACTCTTTTTAAGGTTCCCATCAAGTGATAACCTGGAATAATACGGATAAGATGGGATGAAAAGAAACAAGGAACGCAACTGGCAAGCTATAGGGAGGTTTCGTCAAGGCATAACAGATTGCATCTCCTGACGAAGATCATCCAACAAATGAGGAGGAAGGCTATGCCCTTGAGCCAGACTTTGTTGAGCCTCTCGAATTTTCTGTTTAACTATTTGGATTTTTTGAGCCATGGGGCCTTGAGGGTCCAACTCAACAGCTTGATCTAAATGGTGAAGTGCACGTTCAAATTCAACTGAAGCTTCTTTGAATTGATGATCTAACAGATACGCTCGGCCTTCCAGAAAGCCGTCTTTTGCTGACAACAATTGTCGCTGCAAATTGGTCTTCTGATCAAATCCAATCGTGTTCTCCAATACCTGCCCTGAAAAATCACGCAATCGTTGCTTCACCTCATCCGGTTTTTGCCCCGTGTAATAGCCCAATCCAAATACAATACCTAACAGGATCAATATTCGTAAAACTTTCATAGTGGACCCCGTCGGCTCAGAATGATTCCCGCTCTTCGTTGAATGGACCTCAAACTTTTCTCACTCCATAAATTAGACTGGAAGGAAAAATCATATCGATCGACGAGAAACCGATGAGACAGGAAATGGTGCACCATACGTAAGCCGATGGTATCACTGCATTGCAGAAGGTACAACTGCGATACGGGTGTCCTATGACCTTCTGCGCAACAAGTCGTCTATCACGCATCAGACGCAAATTTTCAGAACACGCTGAGAGATTCAGGCCAGCTTTTCGCCTCGTGCCTTCCCTGCCTCCGAAAACAGCGGGGTATACGCACGCTTCACGTATTCTTTGAGCATGCGGCGAGCACTGAACCGTGGAGCCGATGTCCGAATGGAGTTTTTGACAACAGTGCACCACCCATGTGGAACACCATCAACACCACGGTCGTAATACAACGGGATTACATCGTTTTCAAGGAGGGTGTAGAGGCCGACCATATCCAGGTCATCTTGGGCCCAATCGCCAAGTGGCTCTTCAGGGAGAGGTACTGCCCAGCCGTTACTGCCATCATAGCCTTCTTTCCACCACCCATCTAACACACTCAAATTGGGAACGCCATTTAAGGCGGCTTTCTGGCCGCTTGTCCCGCTAGCCTCTAACGGCGGGCGAGGATTATTGAGCCAGACATCGACCCCTTGCACCAGAAATTTTGCCACATGCATGTCGTAATCTTCGACAAACGCAATTTGGCCACCCAGATGATGCGCTTTGGCAAATTGATAAATACGATGGATGAGTTCGCGCCCTGCCTGGTCGGCGGGATGAGATTTTCCGGCGAAAACAATTTGAACAGGCCGCCAGGGATTCAACAGAATCTGTTTCAGCCGCTCCAGGTCTGAAAACAACAGCGTGGCCCGTTTGTAGGTCGCAAACCGTCGCGCAAATCCCAGAGTCAACGCATGCGGCTCAAGAAACGCCCCGCTCGCTAACACCTGGATAGGCTCCATAGTCCCATCCATCCATCCCATCCTGGCGCGCTGACGGATAAAGCTCATCAGCTTTCGTTTCAGAAATTTCCGGACCTCCCATATTTCCTCATCCGGCACCTCGTTCATCCTCTGCCACATGTCGGGGTCGTCACACCGTTCCCGCCAGTCAGATCCCAGATACTTTTGATACAACACATCCATTTCCTGGGCGATCCACGTGGGAACATGCACCCCGTTGGTGACGCTGTGGATGGGCACCTCATTCAGCGGCTGTTCCGGCCACAGAATGTGAAACATTTTTTTTGAGACCTGTTCATGCTCCTTACTCACGCCATTAATGAACGAGGCTAGACGGATAGGCAATGTTGTCATATGGAATTGATCCGGTGATAATTCCGGATGACGACCCAACGCCATGAAACTTTCCTGTGTGAGGCCTAACTCTTCCCACCACCAATGACAATGTTCGCGAATGAGGTCCCCCGAAAAGACATCGTGCCCGGCAGGGACAGGCGTATGGGTTGTAAAAACGGTACTCTGGCGAATTTGATCGGCCGCCTCAGACAAGGACAGCCCTTGTTGGAGTAGTTCCCGCATCCGTTCAACCAGAAAAAAAGCCGGATGTCCTTCATTGGCATGCCACACATTGGGATCATGACCCACCGCACGAAGAGCCCGTACACCGCCGATGCCCAGCAACAACTCCTGACAAAGCCGTGTGCGATGATCCCCTCCATAAAGCCGAGCAGTCAGATGCCGGTCCTCTGGTGAATTTTCCGGTGTATCGGTATCCAAAAGATAAAGCGAAACCCGGCCCACTTGGATTTGCCAGATCACACACGCGACCATTCGGGTACCCAGTTGGACTTGAATCTTTGCCAAATCCCCGGCTGGCGTCCGCGCCAGCTCAATCGGCATCATCATCGGATCGACGGAATCATACACCGCTTCCTGCCAACCGTTGGTATCCACAACCTGCCGAAAATAGGCCTGGCTATACATAAACCCGACAGCCACCAACGGAACTCCCAGATCACTGGCCTCTTTGAGATGATCACCCGCCAGAATCCCTAATCCCCCGCTATACAGGGGAACCGAACGATGCAATCCAAATTCTGCAGAAAAATAGGCAATAGTGCGATCCTGCCACTGGGGATACGTTCGCCCAAACCAGTGGTCCTTGGCCTCCATATAGGCATGAAACGCCTTCATCGCCTCGCGATACAGGGAAAGAAACACCACATCCTGTCCGAGAGCATCCAACCGGTCAGAGGCAATTTTCTGCAACTGTTTAATGGGATCGTGATACGTCAGACGCCAGAGCGTGGGATCAATATAAGAAAATACAGCCCGTCCTTCAGGAGACCAACTCCACCAGACATTATGAGCTAACTCAGAAAGGTTGCGAAATTCTTCCGTCAACAAACGAGTTGATTGATTCATAGGGTACACTCACAAAAAGATGACATCATCAAATGGTGAAGAATCTTCACCAACCATAAACACATGTTGAAGTGGTAAAAGAGAACACTCAGAAGAGTCAGTTAGAAAGGGTTAGGCATTCCCAACAGGTTGATTTGGATTCGTCTCCGATTGCGCCAAGGAAGCCACAACCGCAAACCGCTCGCCCACGATCCGGGTCGCCCGATTCATGTGCTTGGCCAATTCCTTGGCTTCATCCTCTGGAAGGTCGCGGCGAAACTGTGGGTGGAGCCCCCACCAGGATTCGACTTCTTCCCCTTGGGCGCGAGACACCACGCTGATCAATTTAATCAGGTTCTTGCCAGCCGTATCCGGGGCACCTGATTTCGTTGAAGAACTGCCTTCTTGAGCCGCCGCCGGGGGAACCGCAGACGTTGCCGGTTCTACTTTGGGTTGAGTGGCATCTTCGAATAAGCTTTTGAGAGCCGGCACGACCGCGCTTCCACACAAAAATGCCGCAGCGGTAATTTCCTGTTTGCCCGGGGCTCCGGCTTTAGAGGCAATTCGTTCCGAAAAAAACTGGAAATATTGATCCCGCTCTTTGGATTGGTCTGTGACGACAAACTTAAATTTTTCATAGGTTTTCCGGCTATCGGCTACCACCTGCCCAACAGACAGCGTCACCTCCATATCGTCCACTTCACTCGAACTCAAAGATGGGGCCAGGACGGTTTTTAATTGATGGGCCACGGAATCTTCCAAACTATTCATAAATTCCTTTTGGGCCTGAATCGGAATATAAAACCCAGACAGCCGATCCACAAGGTTAAACAGCATGCGCAGGAATTCCAAATAAATCTCCCATTCCTGCTTCCGCTGCAGCTTCATGGCAAGTTTTTGGTCGGACCGTTTAATCAGACCGACCGATTCCCGAGCCACGCTCATCATCGTATGAGCAAGGTCCTTCAGCACATTCTCATAATTTTCCGCAGATTGTTTGGCCATGTTCAACTCCCTAATTGAGTAAAGTATAACTGAGGATAGAAGACCTGTCCAAGCCTAATATGGGAGTGTTGAAAAAAGCCGCTAGTGGCGTTCCCTGCCTTCGCCGGGCCTCCATCGCCGAAGTAGCTACGAAGGCTGAAAGCGGCTTCGCGTCTACGCGGTGAAGCAGGCTTCGGCGCGCAAGCGCGTAGGCAGGTCGCCACTTGGCCGTGCTCACGTACTCCATCGTACGCTCCGCTCGTCCAAATAGCTGCGCCCTTACTGGAGGGGATTTTTTGAACACCCCCCATTGTTTTCATTTGCTTTCGGCTAGTCATCCGCTCAGGAAAAGGGGAGTAAATTCCAAAATTCAACAGACCTAATATCGCTCGCGTTGCAACCCACCACCACGTATGCTATACACGGCCAAAGGTCTACGAAAGACGAAATTCGGGTTCTTATCTCCCGTCAATTCCTGCCCATGGATTCATGGATTCCACTACGCCACCATCCAAAGTTTATGTCCTGAAACGCCCACTGGAGGAGTCCACTCCACCAAAATTATCGCGTAATTACGCGAAAGAATTGAATCCCCAACAACTAGCCGCCGTGGAAGCCGTGGAAGGTCCAGCCCTCGTCATCGCGGGCGCCGGCAGCGGAAAAACACGCACCCTGGTGTACCGGGTCGCCAGACTCATCGACCTGGGCATTGTCCCCAGCTCCATTTTACTCCTGACCTTTACCCGAAAAGCCTCACAGGAAATGCTCAGCCGGGTCGGACTCCTCATCGGACTCCGCGCCCAGCAAGTCGGCGGTGGGACCTTTCACTCCATGGCCAATATCCTCCTTCGACGATATGGCCGCCCCGTCGGCCTGGAACCGGGGTTTACGATACTCGATCGTGGAGATTCTGAAGATCTCCTGAGTCTCCTCCGTGGCCAATTGGGGCTGAATGATACCGGAAAACGGTTCCCGCGCAAACATACCCTATCCGAAATATTCGGCAAAACGGCCAACACACTGGAAAGCCTGGAAAACATTGTCATCAACGAATATAGCCACTTCGGAGAGTATCTCGGAGAACTCCAGAAACTCCAGGCTGCCTATGAGACTGCCAAGCGCCAACGGCAACTCGTGGATTACGACGACCTCTTGGTCAAACTCCTTGAACTCCTGGTCATCGACCAACCGACCAGAGAAACCATCAGTCAGATCTTTCGCTATATTCTGGTGGATGAATATCAAGACACCAATCGCCTGCAAGCCTCATTGGTCCGCAATCTGGCGGCCACCCACGACAATGTCATGGTGGTGGGCGACGATTCGCAATCCATCTATGCCTTTCGCGGCGCCACCTTCCGAAACATCATGGAATTTCCCGACCTCTTCCCTGGGGCCGTCATTTACAAATTGGAGGAAAACTACCGGAGCACGGAACCGATTCTCCGAATGGCCAATAAGCTCATCGAAGCGGCGCCGGAAAAATACAGCAAAACGCTGTTTACACGGCAGGAAGAAGGACCATTACCCACCGTCGTGGAGGCGATGGGGGAAAATGCCCAATCGCGATTCATCGCTCAAAAAATTCTGGAATTAAGGGAAGAAGGCATCCCCTTACATGAGATCGCTGTACTATTTCGATCCAGCTTTCATGCCTTTGACCTCGAACTAGAACTTACCCGCCGAAACCTCCCATTCATAAAACGAGGCGGGTTCAAATTCATCGAAACGGCGCATGTCAAAGACCTCATGGCCCACTTGCGGATCATTCACAATCCGTTGGACACCGTCAGTTGGAACCGGCTCCTCTTGCTCCTCGAAGGGGTCGGCCCCAAAAAAGCCAAAGACCTGATCGCGTCCATCCTCCAAGCCCATGGCCAGTATGAAGTCTTGAAGCACAGCACCGGCCGCTCTGCCTCGGGATTGCGCCAACTGGCCGCCACACTGGATCAGGTCACGGAAGATCCCCTCGCCCCCGCCGTGCTGCTGGGGGAAATGATGGAATACTATGTTCCTCTCCTCAAAGACCAGTATGACGATTACCCCAAGCGGATTCGGGACCTGGAACATTTATCCGTCATGGCGGAACGTTACGAAAATCTCAACGACTTCCTGGCCGATCTCACACTTGAGCCCCCGAATGAAAGTGTGGTGGACGTGGATGCCCCCGATCGGGACGACGAGCGGTTGATTCTTTCCACCATTCACTCGGCAAAGGGCTTAGAATGGCAATGTGTCTTTGTCATCTGGCTGGTGGACGGACGGTTTCCCTCCGCCTACTCCTTCATGGGCCCCGAAGAACTGGAAGAAGAGCGCCGACTGCTGTATGTTGCGGTCACCAGAGCCAAACAGCACCTCTTCCTCACCTACCCCATCAATGTGTACGATAAAATGACGGGGTCGGTCCTCACGAAACCTTCACGATATCTGGATCACATCCCGCCATCCTATTTCGACACCTGGAGTTTAGTTGAAGAAGATCAAACCTATTCCTGGAGGTAATTTTTAGTAGTATGTCGAAAAGCCTAAAGAACTCTAAAATGCTCAACTTTATTCAGTCCTTCCCATTATTTTATCAGCGGTGGCAGAGTGTTCAAAAAGGCTCGTCCATCAAGGCCGCAGGCATTTTGGCGAGCGGAGCGTACGGGGGAGTACGTGAGCACGCCAAAAGGCCGAGAACGAAGTTGGCGAACTTTTTCAACACTCTGCTCGTGTCATATTTCGGTCGGATGTTGGGCCTGGCCATCCTGGTCAGCCTGATAAGTGTAAATATGCCAAGCCAAGCCTGGTCCGCTGAGGACACCACCTCAAGCCGTCCCAACCCCCGGCATCCGTGGCCTGCCCTCCTGCAGCAAGCCGAGACCCTGGGGCTGCCAACGGGATTCCTCAAACACATCGACCCCAAATTTGTCACGGTACACTTCGAAGACCTCCGCACCTATGCCGCAGAATATCATCCACACGATCACACCATGATTCTCAACCTGCGTCTGTCCTTTAATGAAGCCGGGGGCGCGTTGGCCGATCTGGCCCGGATGACTCACCATGATGTTGCTCTGCTCTATCATGAACTTCTGCATGCCTATCTGGACTATCTCTACGCCACTGACCATGGACAAGCTCTGACTGCGGAAGACCAACAGGTATTGGAGGCCGCCAACAACCAGATGGCCTGCCATTACCGGTTTGTCCGGATCAATCCTATTCGCCAGCTCAAAGGGGCCACCGAACTGCGATTTCTCTCGGATCAGGATACGTGGGAAGTTATGAACGAAACCTGGGCGGTCTTTGTCGGCTGGGTGCTATGGACTAAATTAGAACTCTTCCAGGATCACCTGAGCACAAAAAACTGGACACCGGCACTCATCGACCAATGGACCCAACGATTAACGGATGCGGTGAAATCCGGAGAATTATTGGGCTATTATGAACCCGATGATCCCGAGGAACGCCAGATCGCGCGTAAACGCTTCATTGCCCCATCCAATGGCCTTACGCCACAAGATGTCGAACTGTTGTTAACGACGGTCTTAGGGGAATCACCCGAACTGGTCCAGGCCTCCACTGCGGTCTTTGAGCAGTACCAAAGCAGCATGGAACCGGCGCCCTCCTGCGAATAAATTCATGGCCTCCGGCAGGTAGACATCACCTAAACATCCATGCTAGCTTCAGAACTTTTCCGGGGCTGTTGTCCTCTATTTTCCCTCTCTCATGGCTGAGAGGCCACAAGAACTAGAGGCCGGTGTAATTGCCAATGAACACAATTTTGCGCCTGTAGCTCAGTGGATAGAGCACTTGCCTCCGGAGCAAGGGGCCACAGGTTCAAATCCTGTCAGGCG
>BQIZ01000018.1 GCA_021604365.1 Nitrospirales bacterium | reverse complement strand
TGAGGGCCATTGATCCTGCCACTTTAAAGGCCATCTCGGAAGAATCGACGGGATGATGAGATCCGTCATAGACAGCCACACGGATATCCACGATGGGAAACCCGGCAACAATACCATGCTGCAGTGCTTCGATCACGCCCTTTTCCACCGCAGGGATAAAATTCCGTGGTATGACACCACCAACAATGTTGTTGTGAAATTCAATTCCGGTCCCACGCGGAAGAGGTTCAATTTGTAGCCAACAATCTCCATATTGTCCATGCCCACCGGTTTGCTTTTTATATTTCCCTTGCGCCTGAGCCATGCGATGGATCGTCTCCTTATAGGGGACTTTCGGCATATGCAAATCCACTTCCACTCCATACTTGCGCCTCAGTTTGTCTAAAGTGGCATCGATGTGACCCTGCCCCACCCCACTTAACAACATTTCTTTTGTCTCTTCATTCCTTAGAAACTCCAGAGAGGGATCTTCTTCGACTAACTTATGAAGACCTAAACTGACCTTGTCAATTTCATTTTTGCTTTTCACCTCTAAGGCATAAGACATGACCGGGCGTGATATTTTCAGGCATGGGAATATGATGGAATGTCGTTCATCACAAATGGTGTCACCGGTTTGAGTGTCTTTTAATTTACCGATTGCCACAATATCTCCCGCAGAGACTTGATGAACCTGGTGATGCTTCTTGCCAATGGAAAAGAAGAGATGCCCACCCTTCTCCTTGGTCTGCCGGGAGGCATTATAAAACCCTGAATCTGCCTGTAAGGTTCCGGACAGCACTCGCACAAATGAAAGACGCCCCATAAAGGGATCGATAGTGGTTTTGAAGACAAAGGCTGAAAACGGATCATGTGGATCAGATTTTCGTTGACCTTCGTCATGTGTCTGGGGTTGCTGCCCGACCTGTGGATGTAGACTGGAACGGTCGGAAGGGGACGGGAGAAACCTTTGTATTGCAGCCAGCAAGCTTGTTGTTCCAATATTGCGAATAGCAGATCCGCACAACACCGGGACAAGCTTCCGTTCTAATGTTCCGATCGTCAGGCCATCACGCAAATCCTCGTCTGATATTTCACCCTGGGAGAGATATTTCTCAACCAATTGATCATTCGTTTCCGCCACCTGTTCCATGGCACGGCGCCGAAATTCATTCGCAATGGGTCGATGTTCTGCAAAAATCTCGGTTTGCTGGAATTTTGTCGTGCCGGAAAGCGGAGTGACGACATTCCTCGAAATGAGATCAATCACCCCGGTCGGCATGGCCCCCTCTCCAACCGGGATCGTGATTGGGACTCCAGTGAATCCCAATGTTTTCTCACACTCTGCCAAAATTGAGCGATAGTCCGCTCCCTCTTTATCCAGCTCATTAATAAACAGGAGACAGGGAATTTCGTGTTCCTGAATAAGATCCCAGACTCGTTCGATTTCGGACCGAAGTCCGGTACTGGCTCCTACAACAAGCACCACGCCATCCACCGCTCTGAGGGCGGATTGAATCTCAAAGGCATAATCGCTCATTCCCGGTGTATCAATAATATTGATTTTTGTCCCCTGCCACTCGAACTGACAGATAGCCGAACTGATGGAATGGTGCCTGTGGACTTCCTCGGGTTCAAAATCACCAATAGTGTTTCCCTGGGAAATGGTTCCCATGGTCGGGATGACTCCAGTGGAAAAGGCCAGTGCTTCACAGAGGGTGGTCTTTCCTACCCCAGGGTAAGAAGAAATGACCACGTTGCGGATGGATAGGGCGGATTCGTGTGGCATGCGAACCTCCTCTCAATTTTCTTGAATTCTAGGTAGGAGAGGAAAGAGTGTCAATGGAAAAAGCGAAGTGGGCTGTCAGGAGATCAACGCTCTTTTTATTTTATCGTCAGTGGATCGACAGATAAAAGCCAAGAAAATATGCGCTGTGGCTTCGAAAAAAAACCTTCAGGCAAAATTTTCCTAGTAAAGTCCAAAGGTTTTCTCTTAAAAATGGTTCTTTGTCTTTTGTCAGAAAATTCTGGCATTCAGGTTGCTCTAGTGTCATATCTAAGAGAGTTGAATTGATACCAACACCATGGTGGACCATCCACCCGTATCAATGACCGAAACGATGTAAGTCGGTTCATCTCTCACCCCTCTTCTATCACAGGCTGATGCCGACGTGAGGATCTTTTGAGATCCAAGGAAAGCTTTGCGTCATAAAATAGGTATTAATACTTAACTTAAGGGAGGGACCGCATGAGCACATTAACACCAGAGTTGGCGGGTATGACTTCAAAGATTCCATTTGTTGGGTTAAAGCAGCTCAATGTGGAGGTATTTCCTGCTGACTTTTCTGGAGTTCGTGAACATTCACCACTTCCCTTCTCTTTGCGGTGCCTAGGAGGGACTTGGGAGGGGTACCTGATTGAATGGGACGAGCACAATGTACGATTGCGTTTGACTGGGTTTCCTCCAATTGAACTATCGCAGATCATTGAGTGGGAATATCGTGTTTCGGGTCAGGACCATTCCCTGACCACGGTCCAGGGAATGATCAAAGATATCCATGTGGAAACAGGTCACACCGCCTGGGAAGGAACAACAAACATTCTTTTACACTGTTCAACTTCGACGGTTACCAGATTCCTGCCAAATCAAGGAGAGGGACTCGTGGTGTATGGGCACCTTAAGTCAGAAGGCTCGGATTCAGTTTCTGGTTTTGGTCCTCGTGAACAGGAAAAAGAGTTTAAGGCCGAGCCCATTCATCCTCCCAAAAAGGGCGTGCGCAGTAATCGTCTCACCATTGAAAAAAGCAATGGGCAAAGGATTCGAGCCTTCCATGACGGACCAATTGAAGGAAATCCAGCAGAAGGCCCTGTCGTCGTTATTGCCCCGGGATACGGGGAAACGAAGCGGGATTATTTGGCCTTGGCATATTACTTTGCCAGCAATGGATTTCATGTCGTACGCTATGACCATACCAATCATATCGGCGAAAGTGATGGGCTGCACTATCAAATATGTCTTTCATCAATGAAGGATGATTTTCAAACCGTGACCCGTTACGTCAGGACAACTTGGCCGGACTCAGCAATAATCGGTGTGGCCTCAAGTTTAGCTTCACGAGTCGCCCTCAAAGCCGAGGTTGAATGTCCATCAGTATCTCTCTTGATCATGCTCATGGGCATTGTCAATGTTGAACGCTCCGTAGCCACGGTTCATCAGGAGGATCTCTTCGCCGGCTATGGCAATGGGCAGTGCCCTGACTCAGCGAATTTTTTGGGCTTCAATGTGGGGAATCATTTTTTGGGGGATGCTATTGCGAACCAATTTGTCACTCTTGAACACACCCTGATTGATGCGACATCGGTAACCTCCCCCGTCATACTGGTTTCCGCCGAAAAAGATTCCTGGGTGGCCTCCGATGATCTACAGGCGTTTCGAAACGCATTGGGTCGACGTCTTGAACAATGGATTGTGGTGCCTAATGCATTGCATCGTCTACAAGAAAACCCCAAAATGGCCCGAGAAACTTATCGACAACTCATCGCACAGTGCCAAGAGCATATCGCACAGAACCCTTCTGAGACGATCCACAATCCCAATCGACTAGAATTGGGACGTCAAAACCGACGAGAAAAAATTGCGCAACACCAACAGGCAGAGACCGACGTCGGGGCAGGCTTTTGGCAGGATTACTTGGGTCACTTTCAGTCGGTTGCCAAATGCCGGGATTATGTGAAACTCCTCGACCATGCGTTTCATGCCTTAGGCCCCATCTCTCCTGGTCAAAAAATTCTGGATGCCGGTTGTGGAAATGGCAATGCGGGGTTGTACTTGTTGAATGGGCTTGCCTCCACCACTTCTCCTGGAATCCCGTGCCTGGAGGAGTCCATTCAGTATGTGGGAATTGATGTCGTTCCTGACGCATTGAAGCGCGCCAATGAAGCGATGGTCGCAGCCACCACCGAATGTCAACATACCAAGATTGCATCAACACCTTCCGTCACAAAAACATGGGCACAAGTCGATTTAGGTCAGCCGCTCCCCTTTCCCGAGAACCAATTTGACCGAATTGTCTCTAATTTAGTGATTGGATATGTTCAGGATCCAGGTGCGGCTTTGCGGGAACTATATCGAGTCCTGGCTCCAGGCGGACGAATGGTCATATCCAATTTAAAACCGAATGGGGATTTTTCCGGGATTTACCAGAGCCTGGTCAGCAATGCTGCCCTCCCACAGCAAAGGGAAGAAGCACGGGATCTCTTGAATAATTACGGAAAAATCAGACAGGCCGAAAAGGAAGGGCAATTTTGCTTTTTTGATCGAACACGATGGGAAAGGATCATCAAGACATTGGGCCGTGCAAATGCGGGGATTTTTTCAACGTTTGCAGGACAAGCCTATCTCATCGTATTAGACAAACCAGTCGTCTGCGGTCAAGCGCAAAGACCAATGATCCGGAATGAAAAACAATTCCCAAGACTAAACCCTCTGCCGGGAACTCTGAAACAAGTGGCATAAGACTTCTCCTTTCTGCAAATATATTTTAGGAATACCACATCCCGCAGGCGACACATCACTGACATTGCTCAAGCACGAATGGGAAAGGAGAGTTTCATCCACTGGGGCACAAGAGAAGGTGCCCTCCGACAATTCAAATTGCCAACCCTTTTGACTTCTGGATGCGTTTATTGTCCAATAGCCTTTCTACATGATGTACATAACCAATGACCTAGTTTAAACAATTATCTTTCATTGTTTTTGACGTGAATTTTTACGCCTTCAGCGGACTCCTGAATGGTCTCGCCGCCACGGCCTCCGGCCTTATTGTTTACGCCAAAAACCCTCGAAGTCCCAAACATCAAGCCTATGCCCTGTATTGTTTAGCTGCCGCCATTTGGGGATATGGTTTTTGCGCCTGGCAGCTTGAGTCCTCCCACGACCTCGCCCTTTTCTTTGTTCGCTTGCTGATGGTCGGAGCAATCTTTCTTCCCGCAGCCTATCTGTGGCACGTCCTAACCTTATTGGATGAAGTGGAATCGAACAGATGGATTATCCGTCTTGGATGGGGAACCAGTTTGATTTATTTCTTCGCGAATTTCACCTCCTATTTTGTGGCCGATGTTCATCCTGTTGGTGATTTTCTCTTTTGGCCGAAGCCCGGGCCTTTTTTCCATTTCTATCTCCTGGGGTTTGGCCTATCGACTATTTATGGAACATGGTTGCTCTACCATGGAGCACGGAGCAGAACTGGCCCTGAACGCTCGCGGTTTTACCTTCTCACCATCGGATCAGTCATTGCGTATGCAGGGGGGGTGACGACCTTTCCTCTTTGGTATGGGGTTGAGATCCCACCGAACGGGACAATTCTTCTGACTGTCTATACGTCGGTCGTAGCCTATACACTCCTGCGATACCGGCTCATGGATCTCGGGACTGCTGTTGAACGAGGCATTACGGGGAGCCTATTGTTAGCGCTCGTAGCTTTCCCTGCTTATCCGATCCTTCTTCTTGGGCAAAGTCTGTACTTTGGGCAAATTAATATCGCCTATTCTTTTGTGGAATTAAGCGTATTGCTTATCTTGGTGCTTGGAGCATCTTCTTTAAAACGGGAAGCCAAAACATTAATCACGAAATCATTGTTCAAAGAACGATATGACCGACATGAAACGGTCGTTCATTTTTCCAAATCACTCGTCTCCATTCTGGAATTAAAAGATTTGACGGCAACCATCGTGGAATCCATTTGTCCCACATTAGGATTGCAATGGGGAGTCTTATATCTACGAAGTTCCAGCAGTCAGGATTATCGACCGGTATCCAGCTTTGGAAAATCTACTAATGATCTTCCTGTTCTCTATTTGCAAAAAACTCCTACTTTGTTAGAGATGTGGAGACAAGGCACGTCCTGTTTTGTCATCAATGAATTGGAACTCTCTACCATTAACTCTGACTCTGAAGCCGTCATCGCGCAGCTCGCGGACATTGGAACGGAAGTTTGTTTGCCCTTGGTTAACAAAACACGGCTTTTAGGTTTTTGTGTGTTTGGACCTAATACGAAAAGTGGCGGCGGGTATACGACCCAGGATTTGGATTTATTGACGACCCTATCCCAGGAAGCTTCCGTGGCGTTAGACAATGCCTTGCTGTATGAAGAGCTTAAGCGCTCACAGTCGTTAGTTCGTCGGACTGATCGGCTTCGTTCTCTGGAGACCATGGCAGGCGGATTAGCTCACGAAATAAGAAATCCACTGACGTCGATCAAAGCGTTTGTGGACCTAGCACCTGAACGAAAGGATGATGAGCAGTTTCTCGTACGATTCAGTAAGGTTGTCAAAGAAGATGTGTTTCGAATTGAACGGCTCACACGGGAGATCTTGGATTATGCCAAACCGATGGAACCGTTTCTCAAGGAAGAAGATCTTAATGATATTGTGGAATCCTGTTTGTATACCCTCAGGATTCGTCCTTCTCACGAATTGATTGTTGTCGAAACAGATTTAGCCCATGGGTTGCCAAAGGTATTTGCCGACCGGCAACAATTAAAGCAGGTGTTTCTTAACCTATTGTTTAATGCGGTGGAAGCCATGCTTCCAGATGGTGGCGTGTTGACGGTGCGGACTCGAATGATTGGCTCAGGTCTGGCTCAAAATTGGGTGCAGGTGGATATTCAAGATACCGGAAAGGGCATTAATCCGGAAGACATCGAGCATATATTTGATCCTTTTTTTACCACGAAACACTTAAGTCAGGAACATGAGGGAACAGGTTTGGGTTTGGCCATTGCCCATCAAATTATTCAAGAACATCGTGGAAGTATTGAGGTACAAAGTTTGAGAGGAGGGGGAGCCACCTTTCTTGTGAACCTCCCAAGCTCACCAGCACCGACATCTGTTTCTCCAACGCAGAGTATGTTGCCCAATCCGGAACACCGAAAACATTGATTGAAACACCGGCTGAATTGTCCGATCAATGTATTCAGTCATAGGGGGAGGGCTGACTCGCATAGCCACGTGAGGGACGGAATCTCTCCACGACGCGTATTCAGGAAGCTCTATTACCGTTGAGTACGGGGTAAAGAATAATAAATCCACGTTAACCAGTGCGCGGAAGTCGCCCTTCAATCAATTGCCCATCCCAATCTCCGGTTCCCTCTTTCATATGGAGAACCCGAGAACGAGTGAGTCCAGCTCGTTGAAGCCACTCTCGAACATCTCGGACGGAATAGGTGTTGCCTTGCTCAGTATAAAGTAACATGGAGACGGCAAAGAGATTTGCTTCAAGAGGCCGAAGTTCTTTTTGGTCCTGCAAAAATGTGTCTTGGATGAGAAGCCGTCCACCAGGGTTGAGGATTCGTTTGATTTTTTTAAAAACTTTCAGGTTGTCTGCCGGAGAATAAATATGAAGAACATTGGAATACCAGACAACATCATAGGTGCCGGGAATCCGTGCAGTTAAAAAATCACCAGCTTGACAGGTCAAACGGGTTCCCAAGGAAGACTGTTCCGCCAGCATACGTGCCACATCCAGAGCAGCAGGCCGATCCATCACTGTGGCGTGAAGGATTGGATTCAGCGCTAAAAACGCCAAAGCATAAGTTCCGGGCCCGCCGCCTAAGTCGAGAAGGGAACGAGCCGCTTTTAGAGAAATCTGTTGTGCGACCTCTCTGGACGGTTGGAGGGAGCGATGATGCATGGCCCAGGAAAACGACCGTCGATATTCCGTGGTTTCCGGTTCCGTGCTGTTCCATGGCTGACCGACACGTATGACTTCTGTCAGATGGGACCATTCGCTCCACTGACGCTGCATGAGTCCCAGATAGTCTCCTCGAAAGTCCGGACTGGATTCTTGGAGATAGCGTTTGGAAAATGGGGTAAGATGGTATCCCGATTGAGACTTGACTAATAATCCTGCACTGGCAAGATTCCGGCATAAGATTCCAAGGCCACGTTGGCTCACACCTAGATGCTTGGCTAACTTAGAAATCGTCCAATCCCGATTTTCCATCTTGGTAAATAGATTGAGCTCTAGTGCGGAAAAAATAATCCGTGGCAATCGGAAGGCATAGGCGGCGTCTCTAAATTGTTTGAAGGATGTGATGAACGTTGAGGGCTGTTTCACGATGATCAGACTGGTGTGGGTAAGTCGTTTGACCTTGAAGGCGGATGGGTCGTTAGTGTGAAGCCGGAAACAAGGTCAGGCAGGTCTTAATTTGCTGATGAAGATCGGCCAGTTTCCCTAAATCGACCGGGCGTTCATAGTGTGCGGCCACATGCGACTCATTCATCTCAATTCGTTCCTTGAAACCTTGGCGCAGGAGTTTTGGACGGTGCTTGGAAACGGTTTGTTGTAAATAAAATTTAGCTTGTTTCGCAAGTTCGTCCGTTCCCAAATCTTCGGGCGTTCCATCCGAAAGCATGCTTTTCATATCATCCAGATCGTAGCCTGCCACACACACAAGTTTACCGTCAGCAGTGATTTCAAGCAACCAGTCCTCATCTGGTAGGGGGAGGGTTAGGGCATCCGTCGAATGGATATCCAACCATCCGTGAAATTCCCTCACAAGATAGGTCCTGGCCTGAAGCCACAGGGTTGAACGGTCGAAAGACTCACTCATGCGTGTGTCCAGTGGTGGCGCTCAGACGAGATTCTAAGGCATGTAATCTCTGGGTGTTTTCGGTGAGTTTTGGTAATTGATATTTTTGGTCTATACTAACGACTTTTTGTAAATATTGGGCGGCTTGGCTCCATTGGCCTTGGGCCTCATGGCAACTGGCAAGAACATACCACGCACCGCCCATACGGAGCTCATCCTTCAGCCGCCTGGCGACATCCAGACTGGTCAAGGTGCAAGATTGCGCTTCCTCAAATCGTCTTTGACTCAAATATAACCGTGCCATCATACGAAAGACATCGGATTGCCCGGCTTCATTTCCGACACGGCGCATAAGGATTAATGATTCCTGATAATAGGCAAGCGCTTCTTCTTCCTTGCCTGTTTCCCTCGCGACTAATCCCAAATCAGAAAGTAATACCGCCTTTCCGGCATAGTCGGACAAATGATTCATTAAATCCAAGGCCTCTAAATAATAGGCCTGGGCTCGTTCCCATTCTCCAGCATCGGCGGAAAGGTTTCCCAAATTGGCTAAAGTCGTACTGATCCCCCGATCATCACCAAGAATTTTTTGAAGTTCTAACACCTCACTATAATACGCTCTGGCTTGTTCCCGGCGACCACTCACTGCGCAAATATTACCAAGATTGCCAAGTGTGGTGGCCAAAGACCGTTGGTCTCCATTTTGACGATCAACCTCCAGGGCCTGCGCATAATATTGAAAAGCTTCGGTATAGAAGCCTTTCGAGAAGTGCTGATTGCCTAAAGAATTGAGATTGGCGGATTGAGACCAGGCCATACATAGTTACTCAGGGTCAAAGGACAGAAAAAAGAACTTTCATGCCATTCTCATAATATTGATTGATTCAATTATCTACCAAGAGGTCTTCCAGTGCCGGCTTGGCCCCCGTGAGGATGGAAGTGCCATCTCCCACAAGGAGACTGTCAAACGTATATTTTAATAACCTACGAAGACCTTCACGGGCTAGGACGATGTTGTCATATTTCTCTGAAGGTAAAAGCCGTAGTGCACCTGCTGGATCCCCAATGATTCCATCTCCAACAATGAGCACCCCCTGGCCTTGCTGCAAGAATAAGGCGCTTTCCCCTGGAGATTTTTGATCAGAAAGTTGAACAACCCAAATTCCCCCTGGAAGCAATTCACCGTCTTTGAAGGTTTTATCAATGGGCAACATCATTTCTTTGGCATCCAATTCCGGAGCCATCACCTGACACTTAAAGGTTTTCCTGAAGTTGGCCGCTTCCCGTTCATGATCCCGATTAGTCAATATAATATAATCCGGTGCTCCTCCCCGCTGCGTCATGGCCATATCACCATCGCTCATGGGTGGGGGGTCGACTAATATCCGATGTTCTCCCACGGCTAATAAATGTCCGTTAAAATTAATCTGTTTTTCTTCAGAGAACCAGGACCATTCAGAAATATTGGGTAAAATGGTTTTCATAAGGTTTCCAGGGTTTCTTGAAGAAGAGTTGTGATTTTGGTTTGAACGCCAGATTCTTCTGGAAGGTCCAACATATCATCCTCATGGATTGTAATAAATTTACGATTGGAGCCCTTGGTAAGGGAAATGAGCAAAACACTGCGCGAAGGAGTGGTCGGGATGACCACTTCCACAGAGGCATCCAGAGTATTCACTATCTCAAGAAATTTTTGTTTTCCGCCTTCTAATTCGTCCATAGTGCCCTAACATCAGTTCAAGAATGCGTAAAAAGAGTCCTCAACCTACATGGTCGAGGGAGTAGACGGTGCCTCCAATAATTTCTCCACTTCCTGCAGAATCGCTTCATGTCCGGCTAATGTGCCGTCGGTAAAGAAATTCCCTACGCGCTGCCAACGGATGAGGCCATGTTGATCAATAACATACACGTTGGGAATAAATTTTCCCCCGCCATAAAGTTTGTCTGTTTTTTTCTCGGGGTCTAGGAGATAGGGATACGTCACCTTCATTGGGAATCCTTGTATGAATTCCCTGACATCGGCCATGGAGTCGCCAGATGAATTGACTCCGATCACCGCTACAGGCTTGTCTTTTATGGCCTCATGCACCCTCTGCAAATTGGTGCTTTGGATTAAACACGGCTCGCAAATATGAAAGAGTCCTAGAACCACGACCTTCCCCTTAAACTGGTCAAGAGATAGAGTTTGTCCATCCAGACCCGTGAGTGAGAAATTTGGAGCGGACTCCCCGACTTTAAAAAAACTTCCCGCGTGTGAGATGAAACTGGTACCCACTATTAATATGGCTACAATCAGTACCTGATGGAAATTTTTTTTCATAGGTTCCTCCTGTTCATGGTGCCTCAAAAGGCAAATAACGAGAGATTCAATCTTCCCATCCATAAAAGCCTACCACATGAATTTTTGGGGCGGCAACAAAACAGAAAGACATTTAGGAGCGAGAGAGTTGATCCGGTTCGAATAATCCGAGTTGCAGTTGCTCGGCTTTGGTCAACGTGATGGGATAATTATCCGTAAAACAGGCGTTGCAATAATTTTGGGAAAAGCCGGGAGCCATTGCTAACATGCCATCTAGACTAAGATAGCCCAAACTATCGGCCGTCACATAACGACGAATTTCTTCAATGCTGAGATTTGACCCTATGAGTTCTTTTTGTGTCGGCGTATCAATGCCATAAAAACACGGGGCAATGACAGGGGGAGAACTAATACGCAGATGAATTTCTCGAGCTCCGGCCTGCCGGAGCATTTTGACAATTTTTCGGCTGGTGGTGCCTCGAACTAGGGAGTCATCCACGACCACAACCCGTTTTCCTTCTAAGACATCGGGAACCGGATTTAATTTTAGCCTCACCCCAAAATGGCGAATGGCTTGTTCCGGCTCAATGAAGGTCCGTCCCACATAGTGATTCCTGGTCAGTCCGATCTCAAACGGTAACCCCATCCCTTCAGCATAGCCCAAGGCCGCCGGAACACCAGAATCGGGAACCGGAATGACCATGTCTGCGTCCGCTGGACATTCCTTGGCCAATTGACGTCCAAAGGCTTTGCGAACCGAATACACGGCATGTGGGCCGAAAATTTTCGAATCGGGTCGGGCGAAATAGACGTATTCAAATACACATTGGGCTTGCGGCCGCTCCAGAAAAGGATGATATGAGGTCATTTCGGAATCGTGAATGACGACGATTTCTCCTGGCTCAACTTCACGGACAAATTTGGCATCAATCAGATCGAATGCACAGGTCTCGGAGGCCACAACCCAACTGCCTTTATAACGCCCCAAACAGAGCGGGCGAAAACCAAACGGATCGCGGGCCGCAATTAAATGATTATCAGTTAATAGCACCAGAGAAAAGGCTCCTCGAACCAAACTTAGTGCGTCAATCACCCGGTTGACAATGGTATCCCCTTTTGAGTGGGCGATTAAATGGATGATGACCTCGCTATCGGAATCCGATTGAAAAATAGCGCCATAGGCCTCGAGTTCACCACGAAGCACACCCGCGTTAATTAAATTCCCATTGTGGGCTAACGCCAAATTTCCAAATGCAAAATTGACAGTCAAGGGTTGAACATTTTGCAACTGTCCACTCCCAGCCGTGGAATATCGATTGTGGCCGATCGCTTTCGTGCCTGGAAGTTCGCGTAACGTTTTTTTTGAATAAATATCTGCAACGAGACCTAGGCCTTTTTTTTGAAAAAATTGCTCTCCATCCGAAGACACAATTCCAGAGCCCTCCTGCCCTCGGTGTTGTAAGGCATAGAGGCCGAGGTAAGTCAGATTGGCGGCTTCCTTCGATCCCGCAATCCCGAAGACAGCGCATTCTTCATGAAACCCGTCTGAGGAAGGCATGGCCGGCACCATGGGCAACTTTCTCATGAGACCCTCACATAGGCCAGATTTGTTTGATCAGCAAGAAGGGCCGACAATGAATACATCCAGGGCCAAACTATTATCACGATGTTTCTGTTCCTAATTGGCGTGCGAGGCTGTGGTGCCATGCATTTCCCATTTCAGAAAGGGACAGGCTTATTTGAGACACGGGCTGGTTACTGCTTCCACGAACAGTGATGTCCAAATTTTCCTGAGTGACCTGTCCCAATTCTACGCTCGGAACTCCGAAGCCTTTAACCAACTCTCTAACTTGCGTAATATTCTCGCGTTTTATGGAGATGACAACCCGTGAAGGACTTTCTCCAAAAAGCAGGGCGTCTAGACGCAGACGATCTTGAGTCAGTATAACAGTTGCCCCGAATGGGGCGGAAGGATGCGTCAGACAGCATTCGGCTAAGGTCACGAGTAATCCACCTTCCGAGCAATCATGAGCTGATTGCACCAGCCCGTCCTGTATCAATGAAAGGAGGCAAAAGTGGATGGCCTTTTCCCGGTCCATATCCAACCAGGGGGGATTGCCTTGTTCACGGGAATGGATAACCTTGAGGTATTCCGTCCCGCCCAAGTCCTCCTTTGTCTCTCCCAGCAAGAGAATCTGATCGCCTGATTGCTTGAACCATTGAGTGATAATGTTTTCCGGACGCTCAATGAGTCCGACCATTCCTACAATCGGGGTGGGATAAATAGAGAGCCCATTCGTTTCGTTATAAAAACTGACGTTCCCGCTCACGACAGGAATTTCGAATGTTCGACAGGCGTCGGCGATCCCTTCGACGGCCATTATAAATTGCCACATGATGTCAGAACGCTCAGGGTTGCCGAAATTCAGACAGTCGGTGACCCCGATCGGTTGGGCGCCCGCACAGACCAAGTTCCGCGCGGCTTCAGCAACCGCTAATCCTCCTCCCAAATAGGGATTCAGCAGACAAAAGCGACTATTGCCGTCCGTCGTCATGGCCAAGGCTTTGGAGGTCCCTTTAATGCGAACTACGGCGGAATCGGATCCGGGGCAAACCACGGTATTGGTTCCTACCATATGATCATATTGCCGAAACACCCAACGTTTGCTCGCGATGGTTGGTGAAGCTAAGAGTTTCAGCAATACCTCAGCAGGGTTTTTAACGTCAGGAAGAGTGTCAATATTTAAGGACTGCAAAAATTCTTGATACTGAGGTGGGGCGGCAGGACGTTCATAGCGTGGACCTTCCTCGGCGAGGGCATGAGCGGGTATTTCAGCCACAATCTCATGGCCTTCTCTGATTCGAAGAAATCCATCATCCGTCACCCGTCCGACCACTGCGGCATCAATACCCCATTTCCGGCAGATGGCAAGAACTGCCTCTTCCTTGCCAGGTTGAGCCACCAGCAACATCCTCTCCTGAGATTCCGATAACAGAATCTCATAGGGAGTCATGTGCGGTTCACGGCGAGGGACTTTAACTAAGTCCATGTCAATACCGGTTCCGGCGCGGGAGGCCATTTCGCAGGACGAACTGGTGAGCCCAGCGGCCCCCATGTCTTGAATCCCGACCAACAGGTCCTGTTCCAAAAATTCAAGGCACGCTTCAAGTAATAGTTTTTCTAGAAATGGATCTCCAACTTGTACATTCGGACGTTTTTTTTCTGAGGTATCATCAAAACTGTCAGAGGCCATGGTGGCGCCATGAATCCCGTCCCGTCCTGTTTTGGCCCCAATGTATAGCACTTGATTTCCGGCACCTTTGGCTAAGCCCCGCAGGAGACGATCTTTTTTTACGATGCCCAGACAAAAGACATTCACCAGTGGATTTTTTGAATAAATATCGTTAAATGTAATTTCCCCACCTACCGTGGGCACCCCCATGCAGTTCCCATAGGAAGAAATCCCGGAAACGACTCCTTTGAGGATATGCTGATTTTTGGGAAGATCCAATTCACCGAATCGCAGGGAATTCAATAATGCAATCGGGCGTGCTCCCATGGTAAAGATATCGCGTAGAATCCCCCCGACACCGGTGGCCGCCCCTTGAAACGGTTCAATATATGACGGATGATTGTGGGATTCCATCTTGAAGACTGCCGCAAGTCCCTTTCCAATATCCACGGCGCCAGCGTTTTCCCCAGGCCCTTGAACCACACGCTCTCCCTCGGTCGGAAATCGTTTCAAATGAATGCGTGAACTCTTATAACTGCAGTGTTCACTCCACATTACAGAAAAGATGCCCAACTCAGTGAGATTCGGCTCACGACCCAGGTGCTTGAGGATTTGCTGATACTCATCCTCGGACAGACCATGCTTTTCAATAATTTTTGAGGTAAGAGGTATGTTCGGCGAGGCCTTTGAGTCCTGTGTCATAACAAGTCAATTATCCTGATGTGTGCTTTTCTCAATAGGTAAACAGCGGATGAAAAAGGTCAAAAACCAAATATGATACTACAAATTTAGAAACAAACCTATGAGGTTCATTTCCTCAACGCTTACAGATATGTAAATGGGAAAGCTAGGAAAGCCGTTATTTTGATGAAAGGTAATTTAGCATAAACACAATCAGACTGTCCTGTGGGTTAATGCCCAGAAGGAAGGCGAAGAGGTAAATGGTCCGTGACATACGAAGCATATCGCAATGCCGTGAGGACCTGTTCATATGTCAGATTCAACGCTTCTTGAACATCATCGAATGATTTTCCAATGCCAAGGGTTCCGACGATGGTGGCCACGTCAACGGCGGTACCTGCCACACATGGTTTCCCGTGACAAATGTCTGAGGTCATCGTAATTCCGGGAAAAACTTCCATGGTGGTCTTAACAGACAAGGAAAGCACTGACTGATTAGTTTCATGTAATTTATACAGTTTGAGGTGTTTTATGTTTTTCCAATGCTGAAATCATTGATCGAAAAATATACAACCCATCCTCGTTATTGAGAAGGTGTTCTGCGCCTCGTTCCGGATGAGGCATCAGACCAAGTACGTTGCCGGCCGCATTACGAATTCCCGCAATGCTATCCAGCGATCCATTGGGATTGGCTTGAGAAGTGACTTTGCCTTCACGATCACAATATCGAAAAACAATTTGCGCATTAGCCTGCAATGCGGACAACGTCACAGGGTTCGAATAATAATTTCCTTCAGCATGGGCAATCGGCAGCTTCAGAATCTGTCCCGGTTCACAGTGATTGGTAAATGGAGTATTCGCGTTTTCTACCCGTATATAGCGGTCTTCACAAATAAAGGAAAGATTCCGGTTACGCAACATGGCACCGGGTAATATTCCAAGCTCTAAAAGCATTTGAAATCCATTGCATATGCCCAAGACCATTCCTCCCCGCCCAGCAAAATCAACGACCGCATCCATGATGGGAGAGAATCGGGCTATGGCACCTGTGCGCAAATAGTCCCCATAAGAAAAGCCTCCTGGCAGGATAATGGCATCCATCCCTTGGAGGGATCGCTCTTGATGCCAAATAAAATGGGCAGTTTGTTTCATGATCTTCGAAAGGACATATCCACAATCACGATCACAATTGGAGCCGGGAAAAACAATGATACCGATGTTCAAATTGCTCTCCCCCCACTGCCATTACTACTGAGACAAGGGATTTTAGCAGGGAAAAAATTGAATTCAATCAAGAGAGACAACCGGGAGACCATCAGTTATGCCTCAATGATCTCGTATTGATATTCCTCAATGACGGTATTGGCAAGGAGTTTTTCGCACATCCCTTTTATACTATTTTCTGCAGATGTCCTGTCTGTTTCGCAAAGATTCACCTCGATGAATTTCCCTATGCGGACCTCTCCAACCGTGTCAAAACCAAGTGTTTGAAGCGATTGCTGAATGGCGCGACCTTGAGGATCCAGGATTCCGTTTTTGAGCGTAATGTAAATTTTGGCTTTCATAATTTCACCGAAGACTCGACACGCATTGGGTGAATAAAGGCTTAACGTCACAATCGGGGTTATTGCCAAGATGGCCTTTGCCAAAGAACGATCGTATTGCTCGAAAAACGCCCATTATCCGCAAACTCGCTTGAGAACTTCTTGATAGGTTTCCTCAATCCGTCCCAGATCTTTTCGGAAACGATCTTTATCCATGCGTTCTCCCGTTTGGATATCCCAAAAACGGCACGTGTCCGGGGAAATTTCATCTGCCAAAATAATCTGACCGTTCCACAATCCAAATTCCAACTTAAAATCCACCAGCATCATACCCCTTTTCTGGAAAAAGGGTTTTAACACTTCGTTGATCTTGAGGGCCTGCTGTCGGAGTTCTTCAACTTGCGGGGGTGTGGCCAATTTAAGCAGGCGAATATGGTCCTCGGATATCAGAGGGTCGCCCAGCGAATCGTCTTTATAGAAGAATTCGACTAATGGGGGATCAATAATAAATCCTTCTTCTAACCGCAGGCGTTTGACAATGCTGCCGGTGGCTCGATTACGCACCACAACTTCAACTGGAATAATTTCCACTCGTCGCGTTAACATTTCTCGATCATTGAGTTGCTGGATGAAATGGCTGGGAGTACCCGCTTCAGCAAGGTATTGAAAAAGCGTGGCGGAGATTTTATTGTTCACCACCCCTTTTTCCAGAATCGTCCCCCGTTTTTCAGCGTTGAAGGCGGTCGCATCATCCTTGAAGTAGTGAATGACTTCGTCTAATTTTTCGGTCAGGAAAATTTTTTTGGCTTTTCCTTCGTAAAACATATCTCCCTTAGTCATTCTGTTTTCCTCTTTTTGGAGGGTTTTCTTGGATGAGTGGCTCGGGGTGGCGTTGATCGCTGGCCTTGGGGATGCCTTCCAAACACCCTTCTGAAAATCTGTTGCTGGTTTCGCAAATAGGCTCTGGGATTGAAGCAGGTCGCAATCTCTTTTGCACTCAAGTGTTTGGCAATAAAGGGATCCCCCTCTATAAGAGATTGAAAACTTCCTGACCCTTTCCAGGCAGCCATTGCCTGGTGCTGCACATGCTCATAGGCGTTTTTTCTGATCGCACCTTTATCTAACAGCGCCAGTAACACGCGTTGCGAATAGATCAGTCCACCGGTTTGATTCAGAGTGGCCATCATCCGTTCAGGATAAACCACCAGTTTGGATAACATGTTCGTTAACCGAACCAGCATATAATTGATCAAAATCGTGCTATCCGGAAGAATAATCCGCTCAGCAGATGAATGGCTAATGTCCCGTTCATGCCACAAGGCAACATTTTCCATGGCAGCCAGACTGTTGCTGCGAACTACTCTGGCAAGACCACATAAATTTTCCGAGCTGATCGGATTCCGTTTATGGGGCATGGCGGAAGAGCCTTTTTGGCCAGGCTCAAAGAATTCTTCGGCTTCCAGGACTTCGGTTCTTTGCAAATGACGAATTTCAGTGGCAATTTTTTCAATACTCGCTGCCATCAGCGCCAAGACCGAAAGGAAGGCCGCGTGCCGGTCCCGCTGAAGGACCTGATTTGAAATAGGCGCCGGGTTTAACCCTAACCGCTGACAAACCGTTTTTTCGATTGAGGGAGAAAGATGGGCAAATGTGCCCATGGCCCCAGAAAGCTTGCCGACAGCAATGTCCCCGAATGCCGCCTCTAAGCGGATTTGCTGCCGTTGAAACTCCTGATACCAAATGGCGACCTTCCATGCAAAGGAAATAGGCTCTCCATGGATACCATGTGAACGCCCCACCATCAGGGTATCCTGATGCGCAAAAGCTAAATCCCGCAAGGCACCAAGCAAGGCTTTGACATCCTCACGAATCAATTGGGCAGCTTCCACTAATTGCAACGAAAGAGACGTATCGACGATATCCGAAGAGGTGAGCCCAACATGCAAAAACCGTCCGTCATTCCCTGCCTGCTCCGCCACGGATTCCAGGAAGGCAATAACATCATGTTTTGTGACTTGTTCGATAGCCGCGATTCGTAAAGGATTCACCTTGACCTTTTTTCGAATGCGGGCTGCCACGCCAGGAGGAATCTGTCTCATTTTTTCCATGGCTTCACACACGGCAAGTTCGACCTCCAACCACAACTCATATTTGTGAGTCTGGGTCCAAACGGCCCCCATACGGGGTAACGTGTAGCGGTCAATCATGAGGTAGGACAATTAGGAGGTAGGTGATGGATCAGAGAATTCCGGCGCCGGGGTTTTCTGTTGAATTTGGCCTCGCTTGATGGCAAGCTTTGGTTCAGCACGGAGAACATGGTCTAAAAGCCCATTGACGAATCGTCTGGCCTCATCATCCGCAAATAGTTTGGCCAATTCAACCGCTTCATTGATGGTCACCATGGCCGGAATATCAGGCTCCCATAACAATTCGTAAATGGAACATCTCAAAATATTCCGATCCACAACCGGCATACGTTGCAAGGACCAGTCGATGGCAAAATCACGAATAATTTCATCAATTTCAGTCTGATTCGTAATGACCCCACGAAAGAGATTCGAAGTAAATGTTTGGACTTCCGGTGATGCCGATTGACTTGCCCAAAACTTTTCTTGCCATGATGGGTTTTGATCTTGAAATTCGTATTGGAAAAGCATTTGCAATGCAAGCTGCCGGGCCAAACGCCTGGATGGCCGACTCTGTGCCTGATTAGCTGGTGGTGTACCTGATGGGACAGTCATGGTCATGATGTTGTGGATTCTCTTAAAAAGCCAGACTGGCGGATGCTGGTCTTACTCAACCGCTTCATTAAAACGGCCATTTCCAAAGCCGTGCGGGCTGCATCCGCCCCTTTATTCCGTTCAGGTTGACCGGAACGATCCATTGCCTGATCAACGGTATCCGTAGTCAGTACTCCGAAAATAATAGGAATTCCAGTATCCAGGGATGCCTGGCCGATCCCGCGACTTGTCTCTGCACAAATATATTCGAAGTGTGGCGTTTCCCCGCGAATCACTGCTCCTAAACAGATAACAGCATCAAATCGATGGGATTGGGCCAGTGTCTTTGCAATTAATGGAATCTCAAATGCCCCAGGAACTCGAATGACCTGCCTGTGGTCTGGCGGGGTTCCTAACTCGGTTAAGGTGGATTCAGCTGCAGCCAATAAGCGGCTGGTCACGACCTCGTTAAACGTACTGACCACGATTGCTACCTGACAATCTACCTCATTTCCCCGACGCTCCTGATTCACCATGCTAGCTAAGTAATTCCCTTAAGACTTAACCCTCATTACTAAAAGTAAGAGAGAGGCGATCAGTGTGTACCACTTGCCAGTGGGAACCGCAAGTCCCCATTACACATTATTCAAGAGGTGACCTAATTTGGCTTTTTTCGTGCGTAAGTAATGCACATTTGACTCCTGGGGCACAATCTCAATGGACACGCGTTCGACGACTTCCAATCCATAACCCTCGATCCCCACAATTTTCCTTGGATTATTGGTGATGAGTCTGATTTTTTTGAGACCTAAATTTACTAAAATTTGGGCGCCAATTCCATAATCCCGCAAATCAGCTTTAAACCCCAGTTGCAAATTGGCTTCCACTGTATCACTACCCTGGTCCTGAAGGTGGTAGGCCCGAATTTTATTGGTGAGTCCGATTCCCCGCCCCTCCTGATTTAAATACAGCAGAACCCCTTTGCCTTCCCGTTCAATTATTTCCATTGCCCGATGCAGTTGTTCGCGGCAATCACATCGCAAAGATCCAAAGACATCGGCTGTCAGGCAGCCCGAATGGACTCGCACCAACGTTGGAAGGTTATCGATCTCCCCTTTCACGAGGGCAATGTGAGTTCCGGTATCAAGTTCGTTTTCAAAAACCACCGACTGAAAATGACCAAAGCTTGTAGGGAGATTTGCTGTGGCGACCTGCTTTACAAACGTCTCCCGATGTAACCGATATTGAATCAAATCTTTCACTGTGATGATTTTCAGGCCATGGAGCTTTGCAAATTTCATTAAGTGAGGAACCCGGGCCATCGTGCCGTCATCATTCATAATTTCACAGATGACTGCTGCCGGATACAGTCCAGCCAGGCGGGCAAGATCAACAGACCCTTCGGTTTGTCCGGCACGGCGTAATACTCCACCTTTATGGGCTTTTAATGGAAAAATGTGCCCAGGCCTTGCAAAGTCGCTTGGCTTGGCTGTTGGGTCAACGGCCAACTGAATGGTGGTGGCTCGATCAGCAGCAGAGATTCCGGTGGTAATATTTTTGGCGGCATCAATTGATACGGTAAAAGCCGTGCCGAAAGGTGCGGTATTTTCATTCGCCTGGGGGGGAAGCTTCAACTCCTCAACTCGTTCTGGGGTGAGGGCCAGACAAATTAACCCTCGGCCGTATTTTGCCATAAAATTAATATGTTCAGGCGTGACTTTTTCAGCAGCCATAACCAGGTCGCCCTCATTTTCCCGATCCTCATCGTCGACAAGTATGATGCATTTACCAGCTTGGATATCCTCTAAGGTTTCAGCAATTGTGTGAAATTCAGGCTTCTCTATTGGGGCTGTTTCTTTTTTCATTGGTGACTCACTTGACGGTCAAACGTTTCAACTTCAGCTTGTTAAATGTCTGGAATGAATTTGGGTTTGCCTAACCAGATCGAACGTTGGACTATCATAACACTAATACCTGCTAATCCTGAAACCAGGGCCAGGGCGAAAAATCCCGAAGAGAAGGTTCCGGTTATTTCATTTAACCATCCAAACCCAGATGGTAAGAGGAACCCTCCAAGACCTCCTGCCGCACCAATAAAGCCGGAAGCCGTCCCCATTATGGATTCAAATCGATTGAAAACCACCTGAAAAATGGCTCCATTGCCAAATCCTAAACAAAACATCATTAGGAGAATAATGATATAGGTCAAGACAAAATGATCAAGATTTACGGAGGCAAGGCATAGTGCGGTTATTATAAGAAAGAGCCCTTGCAATAAAGTTAACCCCCCAAACCGATCAGCAAGAAATCCTCCCAGAGGGCGGGCACCACTTCCCGTTAACGCGCAAAAGGCGGTCAATGTTCCAGCCCTTACCATGTCCACCTGGAACTGATCATGAAAAAAAATCGGGAGATAGCTCGAAAGCCCTACAAACCCTCCGAACGTCACCCCATATAAAAAACACAACCAGTACATGACTGGATCCTGAAGTCCTTTTCGCAAAAGTACACTAATGCTGTTTTTTGTTGAAGAATCGGTTTCATTCCTTACCGGAGCAGATTGAACCAAACAGAAAAAGAGGATAGCCGCCCCTATAACAGGTAGCAGCATAATCCCGAAAACCTGATGCCAGCCAAATTCTTCCGCAAGGCGCGGGGCCATAAACGCAGCCAATAGCACGCCGCTATTTCCAATTCCTGCGACTCCCATGGCCAATCCTTGATGGGCTGAGGGATAGGCTTGGCTGGCCAGAGGAAGAGCAATCGCAAAGCTGGCCCCGGCAAATCCTATAAAAAGGCCAATTCCCAGCATAGACTCGAAGGTGGTTCCTCCAAGCCATCCCAGCAGCAGCCCGAGACCTTCCAAGCCCAGAATGCACAATCCCACAACTTTGGCCCCTAACCAGTCTCCTAGCGGCCCGACAATTATTCGAAATAGTGCGCCGCCTAGCAATGGGATGCCCACTAATAAGCCTTTTTGAGAGGCCGAGAGAGAAAATTCCTCAGATATGGCGATGCCCATGGCCCCAATAAGGAGCCACACCATAAAACTTACTTCAAAGTGGAGCCACGCACCAAGGAGGGTTGGCCAATGCCCGGAACGGAGTGAGCGGAAAACGTCTTTCACCATGATTTTTTCAAGAGCATGGAAAGGCCTTTCTTTTTTCATTTTTCAAGCCTGCAGCCATGACCCAACTATAAAAAGTTTTACCTGACATTGCCAATATTTTTCTGAAGTGAAACTTCTGGAAACCCGGTTATTACCTTGAAATTAGAAAATTTCACGAATGTGTTTGGTGATCCAAGAAAAATTCATTACAATAACAAGAGAATGTAGCGAATCTCGCCTTCTTGATCAGTAGGCCAAAGCATGAAACAGAAATCATCAAAAAAGCAGACTTCCGATGTGATCGACGTTGCAGAGAAAGACTCCCCTTCCAAGCTGCCGAACAAAGAGGTTCATGAAGAAATACTCCTCGATGGAGCCGGGGAACAGGAGAACCAACCGGAAAATGAGGAACCATCCGAGAATAAGGGGACCTGGGGTTCGGTCTCAACCGCACTCATTCCGACCACCACGCTCAGTCGATATTTGGCCGAAGTCCGCCGGTACCCATTTCTTTCGAAAGAGGAAGAGCTTCAACTCTTTCATGAATATCAGACAATAGGGACACGAGAATCTGCAGTGAAATTAATTTTAGCTAACCTACGTGTGTGTGTGTCGATTGCCTCAGAATATGGTCTTGCCGGAATTGATCAAATGGATCTAATCCAGGAAGGGAATGTCGGGCTTCTGCAGGCCATGAAGAAATTCGATCCTACCAAAAATGTTCGCTTTTATGCCTATGCCGCCTGGTGGGTTCGAGCCTTTGTACTGCGATACCTTCTCAATAATTTTCGTCTTGTCAAAATAGGCACGACCCAGGAACAACGACGCCTTTTCTATAATCTTCGTCGTGAAAAGGCCAAATTGGAACGACAAGGCTATGTCCCCGACCCTAAGTTACTGGCTGACCGCCTTAATGTGCGTGAACGAGATGTTGTGGAAATGGATCAACGCCTGGGAAGTTGGGAACTTTCCTTGGACCAGCCAATGACCGCTGAGGGGGAAGGCACGTTTCATGACCTCCTTCCCTCTACTCAAACTCCCATTGACGATCAGTTGGGTGACTCACAGCTGCGACTCCTCTTCCGAAAAAAGTTGGCAGAATTTGCAAAAACCCTTTCGGAGCGAGAGGAGGACATACTTCGCAACCGACTCCTTTCGGAATCCCCTGTGACCTTAGAAGACCTGGGTAGAAAATATATGATTACCAAAGAGCGGACTCGTCAACTTGAGGCCAAAATAATTAAGAAGTTGCGAGAACTTATGAAAAAAGACATTCAGGATTTTGAACATCTCAGGAAATAGCGTTGTAAGCTTATATACGTATGTAAATCCGTTTGCAACCAGATTTTGAGTGTATGCTTTCCCTAAAGATAGCATGTCCTGCACTCTTCCATGCTGAAAATCTTGCCTTTCCCTCTTGACTTCAAATCAAGCGGACTTATCTCTCCTTTCAAGATGCCGCATCTAAAGAAAATTCAGGCAGGTGTGCGTAATCCCAATAGTTGATTACAGTTCTCACCATTTTTCCATTCAATGGGCAACAAACAAAAAAGGAGGCAGACATGGCAGCCACAAAAGAGAAGGAAAAGAAGGAATCAAAAGAGGGAAGCAGTGCGAAGGGATTCCGTCCTTTAGGAGATCGAGTGTTCGTGGCCTACACTGAAGAATTGGAACGGACCGCAGGGGGAATTTACGTACCGGACTCGGCTCGTGAGAAACCCCAAAGAGGCACTATCGAAGCCGCAGGCCCTGACGTTGAAAATGTGAAGGTTGGCGATCAAGTGTTGTTTGACAAGTATTCCGGAACCAAAATCAAGGTTGAGAATGATGATTGTTTAATCTTAAAAGAGGAAGATATTTTGGGCGTATTTGAAAATTAACGCCGCCGTCACGTTCAAACCCAGTTTTTTGAGTTGTATTCCACACCACAAAAATGATTTCTAAGGAGGATTTGTATGGCTAAGCAGTTGCAATACAGTGAAAAGGCACGTGCATCTATTTTGAGCGGAGTGAACCAATTAGCCGATGCCGTAAAAACGACATTGGGACCGAAAGGCCGGAATGCCATTCTCGATAAGAAGTTTGGCGCCCCAACAATCACCAAAGACGGCGTAACGGTGGCCAAGGAAATCGAATTGAAAAATCCCTATGAAAACATGGGGGCCCAATTGGTTAAGGAAGTGGCAAGCAAAACCAGTGATATCGCAGGTGACGGAACAACCACCGCTACCGTATTAGCACAAGCCATTTACCGTGAAGGCGTCAAGAATATCACCGCAGGCGCCAATCCGATGGAACTGAAGCGAGGCATTGACAAGGCAGTTGAAGTCGCAATTGAAGAATTGAAAAAAATCAGCAAGCCCTGCCAGACCAAAAAAGAAATTTCCCAAATTGGTTCAATCTCTGCGAATAACGATCACACCATTGGTGACCTGATCGCCGAGGCAATGGATAAAGTGGGAAAAGATGGCGTCATCACCGTAGAAGAAGCCAAATCCATGACTACGTCACTAGATGTAGTTGAAGGAATGCAGTTTGACCGGGGGTACATCTCTCCCTATTTCGTGACCAATGCAGACCGGATGGAAGCTTCCTTGGAAGATGCGTTTTTGCTAATCGTTGAAAAGAAAATCAGTGCCATGAAGGACTTGCTCCCCATTCTTGAGCAGGTAGCCAAAATGGGCAAACCATTGGTCATTGTTGCTGAAGATGTCGAAGGCGAAGCTCTGGCAACGTTGGTGGTCAATAAGCTTCGTGGAACATTGAATGTGGCAGCGGTGAAGGCTCCTGGCTTTGGTGATAGACGGAAAGCCATGTTGGAGGACCTTGCCACCCTGACAGGTGGACAGGTGATTTCTGAGGAAGTAGGCCTCAAGCTTGAAAGCGTAAAGCTGACAGACCTTGGGCGCGCCAAACGAGTGAACATTGACAAGGATAATACCACGATTGTGGAAGGTGCCGGGGATCCCAAGCGGATTGAAGGTCGAGTCAAGCAGATTAAGACTCAGGTAGAGGAAACCACATCCGATTATGATCGGGAAAAATTACAAGAGCGATTAGCGAAAATGGTTGGTGGTGTGGCAGTGATTAACGTAGGCGCAGCGACCGAAACCGAAATGAAGGAGAAAAAAGCTCGTGTAGAGGATGCCCTTCATGCGACCAAGGCCGCAGTAGAGGAAGGCATTGTTCCTGGTGGAGGCGTGGCTCTTCTTCGTTGCGTTCCTGCTTTGGATAAGATGAAATTAAATCACGACCAACAAGTCGGAGTGAACCTCGTCAAGCGTTCCCTGGAAGAGCCTATTCGACAAATCTCCATCAATGCAGGTGCTGAGGGATCCATAATTGTGGAAAAAGTTCGAAGCGAAACCACAAACCGAGGATACAATGCCGGCACTGGAGAATTTGTGGATATGGTTGAGGCTGGTGTGATTGATCCAACCAAAGTCGCACGTTGTGCGTTGCAAAACGCTGCCAGTGTGGCAGGCCTCATGCTCACCACGGAAGTCATGGTGACAGAAATACCAGAAGCGAAGTCAGAAGGGGCTGGGATGCCTGGCGGCCATGACCACGGCATGGGCGGCATGGGCGGCATGGGCGGCATGGGCGGATTCTAAAACCCTGCTTTCAGATATAGTAACAGCCCTCTGGAGGATTGAATCTTCCAGGGGGCTTTTCTACTTCTGAACCTTTATTCCTTCCTCGTTCAGACCTCATCATACAATTTTGCAATCCCCAGAATTAGTCTGCATAAGGAGATAGCTTTTTGACAGGTTGTTTGGGTGATGTGGTATAAAGAAATCCATCTTTGCAGAACTTCCCAGTCGTATTCGTGCAGCTTGCCTTACCCTTTTACCCGGCTACAGGTCGCTATGAATTCATTTTTAAGTACAATCAAAGTAAGATTTGCCCAACAAAAAACCATTCATCTATGGATGTGGGCAATTATGGTTTTTCTCATTACTGGGAACGGCTTGTTGGGGATTATTAATAAGGGGGAAGCAGCTGGTTCCCGGTCGCGGACGGAAGCAAATTGTACCATTGGCATGGTGAAAGGTGAGACAAAGGCTGAATGCCGGGTTCCAATTCCCAATGCCTGTGCGGTTGCCCAGTTTCCCGGGTATCCCGAACCCTGGGTTGATATTTCCCAGGGAGGGGGGACTTCTTGTAAATTTAACGAGAAGCAAACTGACTGGAAAACGTCCATTGTCGGATCATGTCAAGCTTGCACAACTGAGCAATGTACAGGAAGATTTATGGTGATGTTTAATTGCGTAAACAATGTTCCTCCTGCTAATCCGGGAACCCCTGGACAGAAATAAATCTCGTTTTTTGCTTGAGAAGGAGGAGTATCCATGACTCCTCGGTCAATTCTGGCGAATCAAATCAAAGAAGAGGCCTGCCGCTTAGGTTTTGATGCGGTAGGAATTGCTCGCATTCCAATGCCTCTTTCAAGTATGCCATGCCCTCCGGCTCAAAGTACGATTCCCCTTGCGGAAGAATCGATTACTTTGCGGTTATGGGGACGCCTAAAAAAATGGCTTGACTTGCGATTTCATGGAACTATGGAATGGATAGCCAGGGACCCGAAACGCCGATCCAACCCAGGAGAAGTGCTTCCAGGTTGCCAATCACTGGTAGTGGTCGGAATGAATTATTACACCGATCATACTCCAGATGAGTCAAAGCTTTCTGGACGCATTGCTCGATATGCTTGGGGAAAAGACTATCACGGGTTCATGAAGGACAGATTGACACAATTGGAGAAATTCCTTCACTCACACGTACCGGATATCCAGACGAAAAGTTATGTGGATACAGGTCCCATCATGGAAAAAGCATGGGCACAAGAGGCCGGCATTGGCTGGATCGGCAAACATACCAATGTTGTTTCCACCGATTTTGGATCCTGGCTGTTGCTCGGAGAAATTCTAACGACCCTGCCATTGGATTGTGATGAACCTGCGATGGATTTATGTGGAACCTGCTCGCTCTGTATCCAGGCTTGCCCCACTGGAGCAATCGTAGAACCCTATCTCCTTGATGCGGAACGATGCATCTCGTATTTGACGATTGAATACCGTGGTAGTGTGGACGATCTGCCAGCCGAGCTGAGAAAAAAAATAGGCAATAAAATTTTTGGTTGTGATGATTGTTTGGACATTTGTCCGTTTAACGTGAATGCAAATTCCACCACTGAGCCAGGATTTCAACCATTTCCCTGGACATTACATCCGCAATTACCTTCATTGGCCAATCTGACAAAAGATGAATTTCATTCGCTAACAAAAGGTAGTCCTTTGCGCCGACCCAAGCACGAGGGATTTATTCGTAATGTACAGATTGGACTCGAGAATCACACTCCACGGACTCCTTTATCGTAATTCGATCACCGTCACGCCATCTCCTCCCTCGGATGCATCACCCGCTCGAAAGCTTTGGATATAGGGAGAGGATTGACAAAGAGTTCTAATTCCTGTTTTGAGTGCACCAGAACCCTGACCATGAATGACCTTAAGATATTTGGCTTGGGTGACCACGGCATGGTCTAAGGCCGCAAGCGTCATCTCCATCGCATCGTCAAAACGGAACCCACGAATAACTAATTTCTGTTGATAGAGCCCTATTCCCTGGCTGGAGATTGGGGAACCCAGCTCAGTGGAAATTGTGGAGAGAGACCGCTTTCCACTCAACGGTTGTTGACCGGACAGGGAATTATTGCCGGAAGGGGATGTCGCTCGACGTATGGAAGAAGGAGCAGTTTTAATTGTCCGCGTGCCCACACGAATGGATACCTGTCTTTTCCCCTCAGGACTTTCCTGCAAGATCCCTATCGTCCCCAGCGCATTAATCTCTACCAAGTCCCCTTCATGCAGTGGCTCAGATGATTCCCATGGATTATTTGGGAGGTGAGAAAGTATTTCCTGATTCAGTGTGCCTATGGTTTGCTGAATAGACTTCACCTTTGAAAGAGTTTTGTCCTTTTTTAGGTCGCTCACGATTTGATTCAGATGCCGTTGTGCTTTGGAAAATTCTTGTTGCCATTGCCTTCGATATCGTTGGCGATCTTCCTGTTCTTGCGCCTTCAATTGGTTGCGAGTCACTTGCGCCTCCTCAAGCAAGCGTTGCGCTTCCTGACGAAGATACTGAGCCTGCTCACATTCACGTTCCAATCGAGTGTGCGTGCTCTGTAGAGTTCGGAAGATGGCATCAAGATCGAAATCCTGCCCTTGGATTAAAGATTTGGCAGACTGAATAATCGTCGAATCCATCCCTAAACGTTCCGCAATATCCAAGGCGGAAGACCCTCCGGGAATTCCGTCTATGAGCCGGTATGTCGGAGCGAGAGTAACCATATCAAATTCCTGGCTGGCATTCCGAATATGAGGATTTCGAAAGGGAAGGGTTTTCAAGGTGGGATAATGAGTGGTCGCGACAATCGTACATCCTAATTCGCAAAGACGGGTTAAAAGTGCTTCGGCCAATGCGGCGCCCTCAATAGGATCAGTCGAGCTGCCCACTTCATCCAGAAGTACAAGCGCATCCCGGCTCGTTGGTTCCCCAGACGATCCCACATTTTTCAATAATGCGATCATATTGAGAATATGCCCGGAAAAGCTGGATACATCGTTTCTGAGATCCTGGGAATCTCCAATATCCGCATACACCTGCCCAAAAAGTCCCATCTTAGAGTCTGGGCCACAAGTTGGGTGAAGCCCGACTTTCACCATCATCGCGAACAATCCTACCAGTTTCAATGACACCGTTTTCCCACCCGCATTCGGTCCAGAAATAATGAGAACCTTGGTCTCGCCTTCAATCCGAATGGAGTTGGGTATAATCTGTTCCTTGGTCAACGCCAGGAGTGGATGTCTGGCCTGTTGCAAGTCAATGCAATGTTCTTGGTTAAGAAGAATGGGAGAGCCATGCGTTTTGATGCTTAACCGTGCTTTGGCCATGAGGCAATCAAGATCGGCCAAGCAGGACAAATTTCCATGAATGGCCGAGACATGGTCGGCCACACGGCTGGACAAATCTTTCAGTAGATGCCGTTCTTCCTGAGCCACCTGCAAGTCAATAAATTTAATGGAATTATTCAATTCGACCAAATGGCGGGGCTCAACAAACACCGTGGCTCCACTACCGGAAATATCGTGAACAATTCCATCGATCGCCTGTTGTCGTTCAGCTTTTATCGGAATCACATATCGATTCTCACGTTCAGCAAAGTACTGTCCTTGAAGAAGATTCTCATATTCTTGAGAAGCTAATATCGCTTCCAATCGTCTCCGAATCGTTTGACGAAGACCCTGACTTTTTCGTACCAATCGATAGAGTTCAGGACTCGCGGATTCTCGCAGCTGGCCATTAAGATCAATACATGAATCAATTGTTTGCTTGACCCATATCAGATCTTGAAGGTTCAAGGATCGAGTTCTGATCTTCGGGAACGTGGAGCCATGAATTTGCAAGTATTCTTTGATTGTATGCCCAAGGCCTAAGACCAAACTAATATCTCGCAGTTCCGGCCCCTCCAGAATTCCTTTTTTTTGAGCCCGCGCCAACACATTCCGGATGTCGGGGAACGCCAAAGAAGGCAGGGGATGGGGGCCCTGGAGAATGTGAACCATTTCTGAGGTTTCTTGTTGTTGAATAACTGCAGAATGAAGGTCAGATGCAAAGGCCAGGGTATGACAGCGGGCCTCACCTAACGAGGAGGAGGCTTCCTTGGCAAGACAATCAACTAAACGAGGCCATTCCAAGACCTGTTCCGTGTGTTGGACCATGGGGGATATTCTCATAGGGGATCAGGGTAAAAAGACATTCCGATTGATGCCATTTTCAAATTTGCCGGAGGCCAAAAAAAGAGAACAAGAAGGATGTAAAGGAAGGATATAAAAGCGAAAGGTCCCTGGCAAGTAATGTACTGCCAAAGTGGAGATAAACTGAGAGCACGGCACATCTCTACTTTTTCATGGAGTCGACGGAAAGTTTGAGATCTTCAATGGCCTTTTGAATGTTTTCCTTGATGTCCTGCCAAGCTGTTTCACTATTGTCACGGAGTTGCTCAATACGAGGAATAAGGGTATCTTGTTGCTTTTTGAAATTATCGAGTTGGGCTTGAAGTTTGGCTCGAGTTTTTTCCTGTAGCTCAATGCTTTGATCGCGGAGCTTCTGTATTTGTGTTTCTAAATCAGTAATTTGCTTATTCAGATTCTCAGTGGAAAAATCCTCTCCTCCAGCTGTGACCGGTCCTGGTTTCTTGACCGCTGAAACTTCCGCCGAAACCAATGTTACGCCTGTTCCCAGGAATAGACAGGCGATAATCCATCCCAGTATAAAGACGGCACCTTTGGGTTTTTGCAAAAAGGCTTGTTGCATATTGAATCCTTTCTTTCAAACACGCTGTTTTCTCGTTAGCTCAAACTTGAAGCTTCTCATTGTCTTCAAAATAAGAGGGGATTCCTCAAATTGGATTAAACTTCACACGATACCTTGCTCCAATGACAAACTTACCTTAAAATGCCGTCCCGTAAAATAAGGATTCACTATGACACAAGAAGATGCTCGCGCCTATCTCAACTATCTTCTTACCCTCCATCTACGTCAGGAGGAGGCCTTTGGTCCGTTAGGTTTGGCATTTGTAAGAGAGAACGACCTGACCAAATTAGCCCTCATTCCTGAAGAACAGTTTAATTTGTTGATGGCCATAGCGACGGTCTTTTCTGCTGAGCCAAAACGTTACACAATGAAGTTAGAACTGCTGCAAAAAGCCTACCAACTTCTACCCCACACACGCTATAACGATCCTGAATTAGGCCGTGACCTTGAGCATTTGATCAGAAAGACGCAGAGTGATCTTCATCGATACAACGAAGCGATGAAGGTGGCTCGGTCACAATCCTCAGATCGACAAAGCTTAGTCGTCGAAACCGATATCCCTGAATATTTTCTTGAAACGGCACAAAAACGCGCCTCAGCCTATTATCAGGAAAAATACCGCTTAACCAAAGAGGCAAAAACTGCCCAGCATTTTGGTGGAACGGCGAAAAAGTTTGAACCGGACAATCCTGCGATCCATAAAGAATTTCCCGGTGCCTGCGCTCCATTTATCAATGCCCGGACTAATGCTTTTCATATTGTGTTACCATTTGATTTAAAAATTAGTCGAAGCCCGGAAGATCCGTTGGAAGCAGGGATTCGAATTTTCTATGGAAAAATCGGATATTCATTTCCTTTACGGTATGAGATGGGCAAATTATGCAGTTACCATGACGGCCAAGTACTGGACGTGGACCTCCACGATCCGAATCTTATCTTTTTCTCTGTATCGGGTATCAAGGACCCAGAGTTTATCATTCAAGCCTCCCAAACCGACCCTTCTCTCCCACCAGAATTGGTCTATCCCATGACCGTGCTAGAACACACCGGGAGTTTGGGGCCATTTATTCAGGTCAGTTGTAACATCAAAGTATGGTTTGATGCCTCAATGGTTTCGCTTCTCCTTCAAGGTGCACCGGATTTACCTGATTATGGATTACAAGGGGGAGCGGGTCTCATGACCAGGACGTACGCTTCCGATAAAGTTGAGTCATATGTTCACAATTTATCTCAACCTTGGCAAGAAGGCTTGAGTTTTAATTTCGTGAATCTTCATCTTCAACTAAGCCCAGGCATTGACAGTGCGGTTGTACCCTTTGGAACACCGATATTTTCCGTATACCCGGTGTTCAATCGACAGAGCTACCGCTTTGTCGACCGCCGAACGCTGGACCAGGCTCCCTAGGGATCCATGGCTAGCACTTGAGTCCATGGGCTCATGCGGTTCCCAAGATTATCCAACTCAAAAAACACCTCAGCTTCACACTCCGGCGGGGAATACGGGTCATGAATAGTGGGATTCCAGTCAAAAGGATTTGTCTTATCCTGGCTTTAATGCTCATGGCCGGATGTGCAGGAGGTGGCCATTCCCATACTGAGCCGATAACCTCAGGAATTTCTCAACAGGGAGTGGCTTCCTGGTATGGTCCAAGTTTTCATGGCAATCCGACTGCCAATGGTGAACCCTATAACATGTGGGCACTCACTGCCGCGCATCGTACGCTTCCCTTTGGAACACGGGTCCTCGTTCAAAGTGTCGAAACCGGGAAATCCGTGACCGTTCGCATCAATGATCGTGGTCCGTTTATTCGTGGGCGGATTATTGATCTGTCCTATGGAGCTGCTCGGGAGTTGGCCATGATTGGAAAAGGAACGGAGACCGTCAGGTTGACGATTCTCGAAAATTCAAGCGCAGGCTCCGGCCATATATCGAATGGAGGGCCTGCTATTTATTGGGTGCAGGCAGGCTCTTTCACGACCTTAGCCCAAGCGGCCTCCATGCGGGAACAACTGGCCACCCACTATCCCAATATACGATTGACAACCGTGGATCTTCCATCCGGACAATGGCACCGTGTTCAGATTGGGATATTTCCCTCTCAGGAAAAGGCAAAAATCGTGGCGGAAGAACTGGAAAAACAATTTGATCTCGACCCTCTTCTGACCCAGGGTAACTAACTGAAATAAAAGAGCTAATCTGATATTTCATCAAACTTAATTGCCTTAAACCAGTGCCCTATGGTACTTTGGTCCGAAGTAAGCAGTGAGGGCTCAAAACCTCTCATCAACAATGAGACTTTTGGCCTTATTATGAATCCCTTTCAAACTCTTCTGATACCAACTTCCTCCAAGACCAGACTACAAGATCTTGCAGCTAATACAGCTGTAACGACATATTTTTGTCACGTCGGAGCTCGTTAATCCCTCTATGGATTTTATCGCCGTCCTTATTTGTCTAGGACTTTCCGCTTTTTTCTCCGGCGCCGAGATCGCTTTTTTTTCAATAACGGAAAGCCGGTTGAAAACCCTGGCCGATGAAGGTCTTAAAGGGGCAAAACTTGCCCTGAAATTACGGTCGAATCCACAACGCCTTCTCTCGACAATTCTGATTGGCAATAATTTGGTCAATATTATGGCGGCCTCCATGGCAACCTTGATAGCCATCCGCATGTTTGGTTCTGAGGCTGTAGCTGTGGCTACGGGGCTATTAACCTTTATGGTTCTCTTATTCGGCGAAATTGTCCCCAAAACGCTCTGTGCAAAATATTCAGAAACGGCCGTGCAATTACTGGCATACCCCATCTATCTCCTAGAACAATTATTCTTTCCTTTTCTCTATTTCTTGGAACCGTTTATATTAAAACTAACCGGGGGTCGTGGGTTGACCGTGCCGTTTATTACGGAAGAAGAACTGAAGATCATGCTCGATGCGGGAGGGAAAGCGGGAGTCTTAGAGACGGATGAAGTGAGAATGATTAAAAACGTGTTTGATTTCAATGACGTGACGGCTGAAGATGCAATGACTCCCAGAATATATATGTTCGCCCTCGATGGTAATCAAACGCTGGGAGAAGCACGGGAAGAGTTATTTAAAGCTAAATACTCACGGATCCCCATTTACGAAGGGAATCCCGATAATATCACCGCCATTCTCTATCGGAATCATGCCTTGATGGAACTGGCTCAAAGTCATACAAACCTTACCCTCAAATCATTTGCGAAACCCGCATTGTTCATTCCCTCTACCAAAACGGCTGATGATTTATTGCGGCAATTCCAACAAGAAAAACGGCATATTGCGATTGTGGTCAATGAATTTGGTGGAGTGATGGGTTTAATTACCGTCGAAGATCTCCTTGAAGAAGTGGTAGGAGAAATTCTGGATGAAGGCGATCTTCACGAAGAATGGATTCGCCGGACAGGGAAAAATCAAATTTTGGTGGATGGCCGGACTGAAGTTCGACGTATCAATGAATTTCTTAAAGTCGAATTAGATGAAGAAGAGCAAAATACCATTAGCGGGCTCATCCTGGAAGAGCTAGGACATATTCCCGCCATTGGCGAAAAAGTTGAAACTGACGGCTGCCTCCTCGTGGTCCATGACGCAGATGAACGCTCAATCAAAAGCGTGCAGATCATCAAGGAAGAGCCTATTCCGGAAACCCCTCCCACCGAACCGTCTACCGTGTCTTCAGAATCCTCATGAAACCTTCTCAGTTTCTTCCTTTTTCCTGCAGTTAAAAAGTAAATGTGGTCTCCCTTTTTCATTTCCAGCCAAAAGATTGGTCTATCCCTTTTGGGCAACTCATTCTATTTCCTGGTGTAATAAAACCCTCTTAGATTATTCGATAGAACTTTCATTCATTGGAGGATGAAGGATCAACGTTCCCGGATTAACCGAATAAGGAGAATTCATTTTCGTCGATAATTCGCACGCCCAATTTTGTGGCGCTGTCATATTTAGAGCCGGGGTCTTCGCCGGCTACAAGATAATCTGTCTGTTTGCTGACGCTGGATGTGACACGTCCTCCTAATTCTTCAATTTTGCGTTTCGCCTCCTGACGGGAATAGCCTTTTAAAATTCCCGTTAGCACAAAAGTCTTCCCTTTTAGCGGTTGAGCATGAGGCTCTGACATATTGGTTTCCTGTTGAACCCTCACCCCCAATGATTCCATGTGTTGCCAAACAATCACATTGCGTGATTCTTGAAAGAAATGAGTCACGCTTGCGGCAATCTCTGGGCCGATGTCACGGATGAGCAAAAGTTCTTCTTCTGTCGCTCTCCTCAAATTGTCGAGCGAAACTAATTCCTTGGCCAAGACCCTCGCAATGTGAGTTCCCACATGACGTATGCCGAGGCCAATTAGAATGCGCGCGAAGGGAACGTCTTTACTCTTTTCAATTTCTGCTAAAAGTTGCCTCGCGGATTTGTCTGCAAAACCTTCCAATTGAAGAAGATCGTCGAGGTCTAATGAATACAGATCGGACAATTTCTTTACGAGACCCTTGTCGATCAACTGTGCTACCGTTTTTTTTCCAAGCCCTTCAATGTTCAAAGCACTCTTTGACCCAAAATGTTCAAGTGATCCCTTGAGTTGGGCTGAACATACCGTTTGGCCCGTACAATACAGAATTGGCCCTTCCTGAATGGTATGGGATTGACAAGCCGGACAGGTCGTTGGCGGTTGAAACGGAGCCCCACGCTCCTCACCCGGCACAGGCACTCGTTCAACCACATCCGGAATGACGTCCCCTGCCCGCTCGACTTTTACGGTATCACCCACCCGCACATCTTTACGAGCCACTTCTTCCACGTTATGCAGGGAGGCCCGACTCACCGTCACACCACCGATTTCCACCGGGTCCAGTAAGGCAATGGGGGTGAGGGCCCCGGTCCGACCGACCGACATGGCAATCTCCTGAACCTTGGTCATTTCTTTTCTTGGAGGAAATTTGAACGCGATGGCCCATCGGGGACTGCGTGATTTTTCTCCAAGAGTCTTTTGCCAATCGAACCGGTCAACTTTGATGACGATACCGTCAATTTCGAATGGCAAGACATCCCGTTGCTCAAACATCTCACGATGAAATTCCAGGGCTTCCTGAATGGAAGGACAGCACCGACGAAATTGAGGAATAGGCAATCCCCATGACTCCAGGCATGTGACCGCTTCAAAATGGGTGCTGGGTCTTCCTGGACCGGAGCTCATAAAATCGTAGCAGATGATGGTCAGTGGGCGGGTCGCGGTGATGGCCGGATCCAATTGGCGTAATGTTCCGGATGACGCATTGCGCGGATTGGCAAATGGTTCTTCCCCCTGCTCCGTCAAGCGTCGATTTAATTGGTGAAAATCGGGGAGCTTCATAAATACCTCCCCACGCACCACCACATGGGAGGGATAGCTCCCGCCTTCTCTCAACTGTAATGGTAAGGCGCGTATGGTACGAAGATTGTGCGTCACGTCCTCCCCTATTGCACCATTTCCCCTCGTCGCCCCTCGAACAAATATGCCATTGTCATAAGTGAGTGCAACAGATAACCCATCGTATTTGGGCTCAGCCGTATAGCTCAGCTGGCTCACTTCCAGTTCCCGGCAAACTCTCTGATTAAAAGCCGATACACTCTCTTCATCTATTTCCGAATCCAAACTAAGAAGAGGAAATTCGTGGGGAATTTTACTGAATTGGACAAGCGGTGTTCCTCCGACCCGCTGGGTTGGCGAATCAGGTGTTCTGAGGTCCGGGTAATGGCTCTCTA
>BQIZ01000017.1 GCA_021604365.1 Nitrospirales bacterium | reverse complement strand
TGATTGGCAGGAATGTGAATGTCGGCGCCGGGACCATTACCTGTAACTACGATGGATTTCGAAAGGCACGGACACAGATTGAGGACAATGTCTTTATTGGGAGCGATGTGCAGTTAATTGCTCCGGTTACGATAGGAGAAGGCGCGTTGATTGCGGCAGGGACCACCGTTACGAAAAATGTTCCACCCAATGCATTGGGAATTTCTCGAGTGGCGCAAATCAATAAAGAAGGTACGGCCGCAAAACGGCGAGAAATTCTGTCTTCATCCTCAGCTGCCCATACTCAGGCCAAACAGCATGATGACCCGGAACCGTCGTCACTCGGATCGAACCTTCAACAAAAAAAAGACCCTGTCTAGTGTCCCCTTTTGATGAACGAAGCCGAGCGATGTCTGGCTGGACTCATGTGTTTTCGTTCCAGATTTCACTGGTCGATACCATCCTGATCTTTCCCATAAAAATAAAAAACATCATGAGATGTAAGGAGCGTTAGATTATGTGTGGAATCATCGGATATGTTGGAGGTGAATTAGCGACCCCTATTTTAGTGGCCGGGCTACAACAGCTGGAATATCGAGGGTACGATTCCGCCGGGATTGCGATTCAACATAATGAAGAGCTGACCATTCGAAGGACGGTGGGCAAGCTCACCAATCTCCAGGCCGTTTTGCAAAACGGAGCTGTCGCCGGAACGATAGGAATTGGTCATACTCGTTGGGCCACGCATGGTCGGCCATCTGAACAAAATGCCCATCCTCACCGTTCGGGAGAGATCGTTCTCGTTCATAACGGTATCATTGAAAATTTCCTGGATCTCCGGCATCGATTGGAATTAGAAGGCTTTCGGTTTGAGTCTGAAACCGACACTGAGGTTATTGCGCATTTATTATCCTCGCTGACGTTAAAAGGGCATGAGCTTCAAGAGGCGGTCAGATTAATGGCCAATGACCTGCATGGGAGTTATGCCATTGCCGTGATGTCGTTGGCTGAGCCGGGACGTATCGTCGTCAGTCGTTCAGGATGTCCCCTGGTGATTGGCCAAAATGGAAAAGGGGCATTTTTGGCCTCTGATGTCACTCCTCTCCTGGCCCATATGCGGGAGGTGGTGTTTCTAGAAGACGGAGATGTCGGCATTTTAAAAAATTCTGGTATTGTTATTTTTGATTCGGAAGGCCAACCGAAAAATTTCAACCCGGTTACTATTGACTGGGATGCTGAGGCGGCTGAAAAGGGGGGCTATCCAGATTTCATGATGAAGGAAATCCATGAACAGCCACAAGTGATCATGGATACGCTTCGGGGCCGGTATCAATATGAAACGGGCGAAGCGGATCTTCCCGATTTGGCCATGACGGATGAGGAGTTGCTCAATGCCAGGCGAATCTGGATCGTTGCCTGTGGGACGTCCTGGCATTCAGGGCTCGTCGGGAAATATTTATTCGAAGAAATGATTCGACGTCCCGTTCAGGTGGATATTGGATCCGAGTTCCGGTACCGGGAGCCCATGATTCAAAAGGACGATTTATTTATTGCCATTTCACAATCTGGCGAGACGGCGGACACTCTGGCGGCGGCACGGGAAGCTAAGCACCGAGGGGCTCGTGTCCTGGCCATTGTGAATGTGGTGGGGAGTACTCTGGCTCGCGAAGCCGATGGGGTGCTTTTCACCAGATGTGGTCCTGAAATTAGCGTGGCTTCCACAAAAGCCTTTACCGGTCAGGTGATTGCCTTATATCTATTGGCCTTGCATGTGGGACGGGTGCGTGGCACGTTAAGTCCGGAGGAAGGACGGTGGTGGTTGGATCATTTCCTCAAGCTTCCCGGCCAAGTCGAGTATATTCTCAAGCAGGAAGCGGCTGTTCAAGCTATTGCCAATCGGTATTATCAAAAACGAAATTTTTTGTATTTGGGTCGTGGGATTAATTATCCCATCGCCCTGGAAGGTGCCTTGAAACTCAAAGAAATCTCATATATCCATGCAGAGGGGTATGCGGCGGGGGAGATGAAGCATGGTCCAATTGCGTTGATTGATGAGGATATGCCCGTGGTCGTCCTATCGCCTAAAGATCGGCTCTATGAAAAGTCTGTCAGTAATCTGATGGAAGTGCGCGCCAGGAGTGCCCCCGTGATTGCATTTGTAACCGAAGGGGATCATGCGTTGGATCAGGTTGCCGATCACGTGTTCGCGATTCCTGCTGTCCATGCGCTCTTGACCCCGATTCTGTTTACCGTGGGTCTTCAACTGCTGGCATATCACATCGCGGTGTTGCGAGGGGTAGATATTGACCGTCCGAGAAATCTTGCCAAGAGTGTGACGGTTGAGTAGAGCATTCTTCCGATATCTCACCAGAGTTTGTCCTGGTTTGTCCTCAAGGCTTCAATCAATTGGAAAGTATTGAATCATGGAGAGCATGATCGTGACCGGAGGCGCTGGATTTATTGGCGCCAATTTTGTCCGGATGGCCCTTCAAAGGACCGAGGCACGAATTGTCGTCGTGGACAAATTGACGTATGCGGGTCATCGAGAAAATCTTGATGGATTGTGGGACCATCCTCGTCTAGTGTTTATCCAGGCAGATATTGCCGATGCGGGTGAGATGACCAGGATTATGGGTTCATTTTCTCCCAGGTGGTTGCTGAATTTTGCCGCTGAATCGCATGTGGACCGGTCCATTGACGACCCCTATCCCTTTATTCATACGAATGTCACGGGTACCCTGGTCTTATTAAACGTGGTCCGGCGATTTCTGAAGCAAGGACATGCTGATCATCGTCAACGTTTTCGGTTCCTGCATGTGTCAACTGATGAAGTGTATGGGACGTTGGGGCCGACAGGATTGTTTTCCGAAGAGACCCCTTATGCCCCCAATTCACCCTATGCGGCGTCGAAAGCCAGCGCTGATCATTTGGTGCGGGCTTTTCATCACACGTATGATCTTCCAATTCTGATGACTAATTGTTCCAATAACTATGGGCCTTATCAATTTCCCGAAAAGCTTATTCCTCTCATGGTCTTGAATGCCTTAGAAGGGAAGCCTCTTCCGATTTATGGGAACGGGCAGAATATACGGGACTGGTTGTTTGTGGAAGACCATTGTGAGGGCCTACTTTTGGTTCTTCAGGAAGGAACGCCTGGAGAAAAATATAACCTGGGCGGGCGATCGGAACGATCGAACCTTGATGTCGTGAACGCGCTATGCCGGATCTTGGAAGAGGTCGCCCCGGGTGGTTCTAATCCTTTACTGTCTCAACGGGGTATCACACGATACGCAGACCTGAAAGTATTTGTGGCTGACCGTCCCGGGCATGATTTTCGTTATGGCATTGATACCACCAAAGTTCACTCGCAATTGGGGTGGAGCCCACGCCACTCTTTCGAGTCGGGGTTGCAGCAGACGATTGAATGGTACGCTGCCAATCGTCAATGGTGTCAGGCGGTGACCATGAACTCCTATCAACGGGAACGCCTCGGGTTAGCCTCTGTCCCATCGATATAGGGGCAGGGACGTTCTCTCCTTTTGGCAAGGTAACATGAGAATGATGAAGACATTGAGATGCAAAGGGATACGATGAAGGGAATCATCCTAGCGGGTGGGTCGGGAACCCGGCTCTATCCCTTAACCCACGCGGTCAGCAAACAACTCATGCCGGTTTTTGATAAACCGATGATCTATTATCCATTGTCGACTCTCATGCTGGCTGGAATCCGGGATATTTTGGTGATCACCACTCCGCATGAGCAGGAAGGGTTCGTCCGGTTGTTAGGTGATGGCAGTCATCTCGGGTTAACGATCTGCTACCAAGTGCAACCCCGGCCCGGAGGAATTGCTCAAGCCTTTGTGATTGGGCGTGAGTTTATTGGAAAGGATCGGGTGGCGCTCATTCTTGGCGATAATATTTTTTATGGGCATGGGCTGTCTCGTTATCTTCAGGAAGCGGCCTCTCAGTCAACGGGAGCTCAAGTCTTTGCCTACCAGGTACGGGATCCCGAACGATATGGTGTGGTGACCTTTAATGATCACGGGCAAGCCACCAGCCTGGAGGAAAAGCCTTCCCGTCCCAAGTCGCCCTATGCCGTAACCGGGTTGTATTTTTATGACAATCGGGTCGTGGGTATCGCCGATTCTCTCAAGCCTTCGGCGAGAAATGAACTAGAAATCACGGATGTGAATAAAAACTATTTAGAAGCCGGATCGCTACAGGTGCGGGTGCTTGGGCGTGGCATTGCCTGGTTGGATACGGGAACTCACGAATCTCTCATGCAAGCGGCCCATTATATTCAAGTTTTACAAGAACGACAGGGCCTGATGGTTTCCTGTCCGGAAGAAATCGCATACAAAATGGGGTACATTCAGCCAGGTGACGTGTTCCGTTTAGCCACGAAAATGAAAGACAACGGGTACGGACAATACTTGTTGCATTTGGTCAATCAGAGACAGGAGTAACCGGATATGAAATTTCTTCCAACCCGGCTCCCGGAGGTTCTGATTGTTGAGCCTGATGTGTACCGGGACCAACGCGGATGGTTTTTAGAAACGTATCATATTCAAAAGTATCAGGAGGCAGGAATCCCGCTTCCTTTTGTGCAGGATAACTGTTCATCGTCGGTCCGCGGGACGCTTCGGGGTCTTCATCTTCAAAGGACTCGCCTACAAGGGAAGCTTATTCGCGTGATTCGCGGGGAAATTTTTGATGTGGCGGTCGATATTCGAAAAGGGTCGCCAACCTTTGCCTCATGGGTGGGAGTGAACTTATCGGCAGAGGATTTCAAACAAATTTATATCCCTCCGGGTTTTGCCCATGGATTTTGTGTCCTCAGCGATGTGGCAGAAGTGGAGTACAAATGTACCGATGTCTATGCGCCTGGCGGTGAAGTGACCATTCGATGGGATGACCCACGTATTGGCATTCAATGGCCGATCGAACGGCCACTTCTCTCCCCAAAAGATGCTGCCGGGCAATTTCTTGACGCTCTGTGCGATCAGCTTCCGGATAATCAATCATGAGGCAGAGTCGAATTTTAATCACAGGGGCTCAAGGGCAGTTAGGGCAGGCGCTCCAACGGCAATATGGCGACCACGAGGTTACGGCCTGGGATCTCCAGGATTTGGATATCACGCAGTTTGAGGAGGTCAAGAAAGCCCTTGATCAGCTACGACCACACATCGTGATCAATGCGGCCGCTTTTACGCAGGTGGATGAGGCGGAAGTTAAACAGGATGCCGCATACCGGAGCAATGCCCTGGGCCCGAGAAATCTTGCCGTGGTGACGAATGACTTGGGAATGACTCTTATTCATTTTTCCACCGATTATGTGTTTGATGGTCAGCAGAATCGGCCGTATCATGAATTCGATCGCACGAATCCGTTAGGCGTCTATGGGCAGAGTAAATTAGCCGGTGAATCGGCGGTGCGGACAGCGAACCCACGACATTTTATTGTCCGGACGGCCTGGCTTTATCACACTGTGGGGAAGAACTTTCCTAGTACGATTTGTCGAATGGCGGGACGAGAGATTGTGAAAGTCGTCAGCGACCAGTATGGGTCACCGACCTTTGCCCCTCATCTTGCCCAGGCAGTATTCCAATTGGGTGAGACCGATGCCTTTGGGACCTATCACATGGCCGGTGCAGGCGGAGCCAGTTGGTACGAATTGACCCAAGCACTCTATCAGGCGTTGGATATTCAAACCTCGGTCGTGCCTATAGCCACCGCTCAATTTCCCCGACCTGCTCGAAGGCCACCCTATGCCGTGCTGACCTCTTTACAGAACCCCTTGATTGAATTGCCATCCTGGGAAGAGGGTGTTCGTGATTTTGCCAGTCATTGGAAAGGCTAGGAGTCGTCATCTGTTCCGTGCATTCTCTTCTGCTGACCAGCAACTAAAAGAAAGGCATTCATAAACGATGGGCTACATCGAAGCGGTGGTGCTTGCGGTCATTCAAGGACTCACGGAATTCCTCCCGGTATCCTCTTCGGGACATTTGGTCCTGGTTCAACACTGGTTTGGTCATTTCAGTGAGACCAATTTGTTGTATGACATTATGTTGCATCTCGCGACGGTGACCGCCATCCTTGTGTATTTTCGTCATGACCTCCTCACTCTGGGTTTGGGATATGTTGGATGGACCACAACACAAGGCAGCCTGTTTCAAGGATATGAGCGGCGGACGATCCATTATGTCCTGCTTGCATCCATCCCCACCGCGATCATTGGATTGGGTATTCGATCAATCGGTCTTGAAACATTAGTTCGTCCCTCCGTCGTGGCCATTATGTTGCTGACCACGGGAGTGATTCTCTGGTTGGGGCGAATGAGGAACAGTGTCCGGGGTATTCAGGACATGAGCATTCGGGATGTCCTCGTGATTGGTATTGTGCAAGGTGTGGCAGTCTTTCCGGGGATTTCTCGGTCTGGATCAACTATTGCCAGTGGAGTGTTGTTGGGTTTGGATCGGGAATTATCGGCCCGGTTTTCTCTCTTGATTTCTATGCCAGCTATTGTGGGAGCGACGATCTTGGAAATTGGGAAGGGAATAGATCAGATGCATGAACCGATAGGGGTCTATGTGGTCGGAATGGTCGTCGCGGCTTTGGTGGGGTATGGATCTATTTCGTTGATTATTAAACTTGTCAGACAGGATCACTTCCACTTATTCGCTTATTATCTGTGGCCACTTGGAATAAGCATCCTTCTTTGGGATGCTTTCAAATAGATCATGCTGTCTCCTTACCTTTTGTCATTCGCTGTGCTTACATCTCCTCTTCCATGTCCTTCTTTGTTCGGCGTGCCACGCCGGAGTCAATAGCAGCCTGAGAGACGGCCTTGGCGACCTTGGGTACCACTTGTTTGTCGAACACGCTCGGAATGATATATTCCTCACTGAGTGCTGAGTCAGGAATCATCTTGGAGAGGGCCTGAGCGGCGGCAATGAGCATCGGTTCATTAATCGTTTTGGATTGCACATCAAGGGCTCCACGAAAGATGCCGGGAAACGACAGGAGATTGTTGCATTGATTGGGATAATCCGATCGCCCGCTGGCATAGACGCGACAGTGGGGAATGGCGGCCTCGGGTAGGATTTCAGGGTCAGGATTGGCTAAGGCAAACACAATGGGATCCTTGGCCATGAGGGCTAAGTCTTCGGGCTTTAAAATGTTGGCCGTGGAAAGACCAATCACCACGTGGGCGTCTTTTAGTGCGTCCTGAACGGTTCCCGTCGGCTGATCATACTGAATGAGGCTGCGAAGAGTATGGCGATGCGGCAGAAGGTCTTCCACTGGTCGATCCAACAGCAGGCCCTGCTTGTCACATCCCTTAAGCCTGGTGACCCCGGCTCCTAAAAGTAATTCACAACACGCTGTGCCTGCGGCTCCCAATCCGACGACCACGACGGTAATTTCATCGATGGTTCGACGTGTGACTTTTAAGGCATTAAGCAGTGCCCCCAAAATGACCACAGCTGTTCCATGTTGATCATCATGCATCACCGGAATATCCAGCTCGGCTTGCAGCCGGCGCTCAATGTCGAAGCATCGGGGAGCACTGATGTCTTCCAGATTAATGCCTCCGAATGAGGGAGAGATGGCTAGCACCGTCCGGATAATCTCTTCCGAATCCTGGGTATTGAGACAGAGAGGCCAGGCATCGATTCCGGCAAATTGATGAAACAGCATCGCCTTGCCTTCCATAACCGGCAAGGCTGCGAGAGGGCCGAGATTTCCTAATCCCAGAATGGCTGATCCGTCAGTTACGACAGCAATGCTGTTATTTTTCGTCGTGAAGGAATAGGCTTTTTTCTCATCTGCGGCAATCGCTTTGACGACGCGCCCGACTCCAGGCGTATAGACCATGGACAAAGTATTTCTGGTTTTCACGGGGAATTTGCTCTCCACCCGGATTTTTCCACCTAAATGCATGAGGAAAATCCGATCCGAAGAGGCGATGACCCGGACATCGGCCAACGAATTCAGCCGTTTCATGACCCGTTCGCCATGTTCTTCACTCTGGACATCAAGGGTAATATCCCGAATCACTTTGGTGCGAGTGGCCGAGACCATATCGTATGCGCCCAAACTGGCACCTTCCTCCGCGATGGCCGTGGCGAGTTGTGCGAATACGCCGGTCCGTTGAGTCAACTCTAATCGGACGGCCATGCGGTAATTGGAATAGGGGCCGATGTCTTGAGAGGAGCTCTGACCATTTTGCTGCCGTTTAAAAAAATTCCACACCAATGATTACCTCCTCTTCAGTTCCGAAATGGATGAATCTTAATTGAGATAGCCATAGATTACAGGCCTTTTTTCTTACATTGTATCGGATAATTCAAATTAGGGATATGTGCTGCTGGCTGGAAATGGGCCATTACCATAGGCTAGAAAGGTTTTAAGAGATAAAGGAAGTGATGTCGGGGTTTGTCTCGGTAGCCGAGGCCAAATTTCATAATGGATTTCAAGGGGACTTTCGGCAACAGGACCACAAGCAAGTGGCTCTTGGCGTGGTCCGAGGGATACCCTGCGATCCTCGCCCTCATTTCACTTTCTTCTTCGCGTCTTTGCCCGACATAAACCCCAGATTTTCAGCAGTATAGAACACGCAATATGCGGTAATGGCGAATATGTTGCTGGCGGTGCCCAGTGGCGTCCGTATCGAGCATGTCACCTGGAGATCATGTTATCCTTCCTGGTTTTTTAGGAATACAAAATTTCCTTGTACCTGTGGGCCATGATCATGGAATCAGAGCATTTGGTTGATCACACACGCGAAATCCGCTCGAACCCTCAAGAAGAAATTCGATTTTCTCCGTTACTGACCGTCCTGTGCTTGGTGGTGTGTGCGGCGGGAATGGGATTGCTCTTTTGGGCGGTGACGCTTTCTGATGATGTGCGCCTAGCTTCACCTGCAAGTCGGGATCTTGAGCGGATCGCCAGCCGAATGCTGGGTTTTGAATCCCGCCTGCCTGAACTCTCTTCGTTTGAACAAGTGATGTATCGTTTGGGAGAACAGGACGGGGAGACCATGGAACAAATCCGGCTGTGGTATGAAGAAAGAGTTGATGGACAATCCAGGCCATTAGATGGATTGTATCTGGGAATGATCTATGGAGAGGCGGGCTTAACGAATCAACTCAGTGAATTAGCGGCGAAATTGGAACGTGAGAAACAACCTCAGGCTCTTTTTCGTGAGTTACTGGAAGTGGGATATGGTCAGAGCGAAACGTCATCTTCAGATTATCCTTTCTTGCAAGCGAGGTTGGCAGAAGAAGTTCCCACCAATTGGTTTTACTTTCATCTAGCGCGACGAATAGCCGTTCAGGCCGGCGATCGAAATTTACAGGCAAATCTTCAATTGCAAGAGTATCAGTTGACCGACCCTCCGTTAAGGAAATGGCGTGCGCTATTGGTGAGTGAGATTGTGGTGATCGGGATTGGGGTGGTCCTGCTTCTCCGTCTTGGGATTGCTCGCCTGAGAGGTAAGGCGTCACAGAGCCAAACCGAATTCATCAAAGGGCACATTCCTTGGACATTCCGGGAAGGTATGGCGGTCTTAGCCCGTGGAGGGGCCCTGACGATTCTGTTGATGGGGCTGGTGGCGGTCATGCCTGATGGCATAGGAATTATTGAGGATTTCGGGATTGCTTTACTCTATCTTCCTCCCGTCGTCCTGACCTCCCTTCTGTTGTGTCGAACCAGGAAACAATTGTTGCTACAGGTGGTGGGCTGTTTGAATGTGTGGCAACGATTGAAATCCGGTCTGCCATTGGTCGTGATGTTGGTGACGCTTGGCCTTGTTGGGGACTGGCTGATTGTGCTCGGGGGGGATGCGTTTCAATCTTCTGTGCATTGGACTGAATGGTTTGTCCCACAGCTGATTTGGGGGACGCGGATGGAACTCATCAAAACCACAATCGACTTTGTTCTTCTGGCGCCATTTTTCGAAGAACTCATTTTCCGGGGAATTCTCTATACGACACTTCGAACCAAATTCAGTTTTCCCCTTTCCATGGTCGCAAGTGGGTTGATATTCGCCTTGGCCCATGGCTATGGGCTGATCGCGTTTCTGACGGTTTTCTGGAGTGGGTTGTTGTGGGCATGGGCCTACGAACGAACCGGGAGTGTGATTCCCGGCATGGTGGCGCATGCCATCAATAACGGGGTGGTGGTGTATTCTCTTGTCTCATTTTTCCGCTAAAAATGATCATGGAGCTGCTTGTTGTGATGTGGTTTCATGATGATGAATGGCGTTCAATGTCGTCCAAGGCCTGATAGAGGTCAGGAAATCGAAGGGTATAGTGAAGGGTGGTGAGGAGTTTGTGAATGGAGACCTGTTTGCCGATTTCCCGAAGGGGCGTGGGCGGGGGAATAAGCATGCTCCACTTTTCTGACGCAATTGAAAAAATCTCTGACCAGGTCCGTGGGGTCCCATCGCTAGCCAAATACGTGGTACCATTCTGAGCCCGTTCAAGGGCTCGCAAACAGATGCCTGCCGCATCTTCTACATGGAGGAGATTGACCCATTTGGGAGTATTGCGAATCCTGCCTTTTCTCATCCAATCCAACACATGACGACCTGGCCCATATAATCCTGCCAGTCGCATGACCACAGCGCCCAATTGTGTCCGGAGATATTCTTCTCCTTGGACCCGAGGAAGGTCCATGTTAACCGGAGTCTGTTCCGTGACGGCTCCGCAGTTCGTGCCATAGGCGGATGTGCTTCCCATCACCAGAATTCTACCGGACTCCCCGGGACGGCTGGTGAAGAATTTCTGGACCATAGGCAATGGCGTCGCAGGAAAACACCAGATGAGATGGGCCGGGGTGGGAATGGATCGCCAGGTTTCAGGCTGGGTCAGATCAAAATGAATGCGATGTGCCGGTGAAATATCTGAGAGATGGACATCCGGCATTCGGCTTGTCGCGAAAACGTTCCACCCTGCTTCACGAGCCTGGTGATAGATTCGTCGGCCGGTATAGCCCGTGCCAAGAACGACGAGTGGATCATGGTAAAGGGAATTATGGCTCAAGGAAGAGGTCTTATCCAAATGTGTGGTAGGGAAGAGAAATTTTTCAAGAGCCTGGGCATAACCTGGTTAGGCCTTGCTGGAATTCCGACATTACTCATTCTGTTCTGAAACATATTGTTGGGCGTATCGGATGTAGTTCGCGGCAGATTCTTTGATCCACTGCACTTCAGGATCCGTCAACAGGCGTTTCACTTTGGCCGGAGACCCCATGACCAGGCTCCTCGAAGGGATGTGGATATTCCCGGTGATTAAGGCTCCAGCGCCAATGACACAGTCTTCTTCGATGACGACGCCATCCATGATGATGGTTCCCATGCCGATTAATACCCGATCATGAATCGTGCATCCATGGAGGATCACATGATGGCCCACGGTGATGTCATCGCCAAGAGTCAGTGGATGGGTGTCATGTGTGACGTGCAACAGGCAGAGGTCTTGAATATTGGTCCGATGGCCAATGCGGATACTATGCACATCTCCGCGGATGACGGCATTGAACCAGACACTCGATTCCGATCCGACGGCCACATCCCCGATGACGACAGCCGTGTCTTCGATAAACGCGCTGGTCGCGACAGTTGGGGCGATCCCTCGATATGTTCTTAACATTAGCGCGGTCCTTTCGCCGAATAGATCTCCATGTGAGGACGTGAGGTGAAGGTCAGAGTCGAAAGAGCATGGCGCCAATTGCCAGTCCTGTAAGAACAATGAGGATGGCGAGGTACGTCGCCACGCTTCGGTCTGAGAGCCAATCAGTTTGCCAATGTTTCGGATAGGTGGTTTTTCCCGAGAACATCCAGTCTTCTTGGTACAGTCCCATTCCCCTCTCGAGTTCAATTAATTGTTGTTTGGCCATTCGGTGTCGAGTGGCCTGTTGAAGAATCAGATAGACCACAAACCCTGACAATATGACCACACCGGAAATCGTTAACCATCGCATGGTGAAGTCGGGGTGTCCAGGGGACACTACCGCGATGATCATGATTAAGAATACTAATACTGTATTGTGGAATACCGACAACCGGCTCATGTATTCCCGCCGTTGGAGCACCTCATTTTTAAATAACGGATAGAGCATGCGAATGGTTTCGAGTTGCGCTTGGGATAATTTCGGGTTGGTGTGTGGTGAGTCAGGCATAAATATTGTCCGGCCACCTCAAGAGACATGCAGATGAGCGGTCATCCACTTGGCCAAATGGGTGGTCATGAGGCGAAAATCTTCAGGTCGTCCGAATTGATGGTTTGCACCGGGAATGAGACGAAAATCCTTGAGCACGCCCAAAGACGTCAGTAATCGATCAATTTGATGGACGGGAATGATTTCGTCTTGATCCCCATGCACAATCAGTGTGGGGGCTTGAATGCGCGAAGCTGAGTTGTAGCCGTTAGAGGTGAGACATTCCTCGAAAAAGGCATACGGCAAGGGTGTCGGAAGGTCGCCACCGAAAACGTCGGGTATGTGGTCGGTGCGTTTCCATGTGTCCATGGCGTCTGCTCCCAATTCCAGACGAAGCACTTCCGAAAAATCGACCACGGGGCATTTCAGGCCCAGGGCCTGTAGAAGAGGATACCTGGGGGCCGAAAGTATGGACATGAATCCACCAAAACTGGATCCGATGAGTCCGAGAGCCTTCATGGATCTTTCGGTGAGAAAGCGGACGGCCCCATCCAGTTGCTCCTCACATTTTTTAATGCGGAGATGGGACAAGGGCTCCGGTGAGTCACCCATACCATACCAATCGAATCGAAGCGTCGCGATGGATTGAGGAATGAGAAGGTCCGTCAGCCGCCGATTGGTTCGACTGTTTTTATCGGAGGGAAATCCATGACAAAGGATCACCGCTCGATTCGTGGAAGCAGCAGGCTGAGCGAAAATCCCTGTCGTCACGATGCCGGATGAGCCGGTAAAGCTGACAGGAGCTTCAGTCCTCCCATCCCAGCTTTCTGTGGGCGATGCGGTCTCCACGAGTTGGCTATGCTTGCAGAAAGTAGAAGTGGTCGGTCGGGCCATTTCCCTGGCCAAGAGGAAGGCCGTGACGAATGGCCTCGGTAGTATACTGTTTGGCAGCCTCAATCGCGTCGGGAATGGTTTTCCCCTTGGCGAGGTTGGCGGCAATGGCAGAGGCTAGGGTGCAGCCGGTTCCATGAGTCGTTTTCGTCTGAATGAATTCACCCTTAAACATGCGAAAAAACCGGCCGTCATAGAGTAAATCGGTCCCTGGTTGTTCCAGCAGGTGCCCGCCCTTGATTAAAACATGTTTGCAGCCGAATTGATGGATTACTTTTGCCGCCTCTCTGGCGTTGGCCAGGGTTTTAATGGGGAGCCCGGATAACAATTCGGCTTCGGCAATATTTGGGGTGAGAAGAGAAACCTGGGGAAGCAATGCGGTTTTCATTGTTGCCAACGCATCCTGTTCCAGCAGTGGAAATCCTCCCTTTGCGACCATAACCGGGTCGACAACCAGGTGCTCAAGATGTTGTTTGGCCAGATTCCGACTGACCGTTGTGATGATGTCGGAGGTCGCCAGCATGCCGGTTTTAGCGATCGTGATGGGAATATCCGAGAATAGCGCATCCAGTTGCGCATCAATAATCGAAGAAGGCAGATGAAAAACGCCAGAGACGCCGCACGTGTTCTGGGCGGTTATGGATGTCAGCACTGACATTCCGAACACTCCATTAGCGGACATGGCTTTGAGGTCGGCTTGGATACCGGCTCCTCCACTGGAATCAGAGCCGGCGATGGTGAGAACAGCTTTTTTCATATGTGTCAGCGAATGAGCGTGTGGACGAACAGCGAGTCTAGCATGTCATATTCTGATGATCCAGGGATGAAAGCTCCTTATTATATTTGGCTTGGAGACCCTGCTGTTCCATCTTACGTCTGAGTGTGTGGTGTTTTTGAGTATTTTTTCTTGACATTATAGAAAAAATATCTCATGGTGTTTGATTATAGAGTCACTCCTTGATGGTCTGGCTTTGCTGGGCTTTCAAGGATAGATGCTGTATGGAATCTCCCCATCCTTCAAAGTCTTCTCCTCCTTCCGATGAGGAAGTGCATCGGGAGCACTTGGGAGATCTGACGCTTTCCCTTGGGTCTTCCCAAGGGTCATCTGGACAATTATCTTCGGAATCGGAATCTTCGAGCCACCATAACCGAGTTCGAGAGTCCCTCCAATCCAACCTGTCGCCAGGTGCCCCACATTCTGATTCACATGAAGAATTGAATGCTCTCCGTCAGCAGGTGGAGCGGTTCATTTTCGCCTCTCAGGGCTCTCGTGAGGGGTTATGGGTTGCTGAAATTTGTCCGGGTATTCCCTGGTATTCTCCAGATTGTCCGGTGTGGTATTCCCCACAGTTTATCGCGATGTTGGGATATGAGGAATCTGAGTTCCCAGGAGTGCGGGGAAGTTGGGAGCAACGGTTACATCCTGACGATCGGGAGCGGGTGTTTGAGGCCTTAACCAATCATATTGAAAAGAGGATTCCCTACCATGTGGAGTCCAGGTTGCGCACTAAAGCTAATGGTTATCGTTGGTTTGAGGCCACCGGCGAGGGAACCTTTGATGCTGAAGGCAGGTTACTTCGAGGTGGAGGAACCATACGCGATATCACGGAGCGTAAATTGGCCGATGACATTTCAAGGCGAAATCACGCTCTGTTAGATGCGGTCCTTGAAGAAATGAGTGATGTGGTGTATGTCAAGGATCAGGATGGTCGTTATCTCCTGGTGAATCCTTCGGGAGCGGAGATCATGGGAAAGGCCATCCATGAGATCATCGGAAAAACCGATCGGGAAATATTTGGGAAACATTCGCCGGCGTTGTTTGTTCAGGGTGATGCCCAGGTGATGGGATCTGCGGGGACTCAGACATTTGAAGTAGAGGTGCAGGAACAACATCCCGTGTCCAGAACGTTTTTAGTCACGAAGGACTCCTTTGGGTCTTTAACGGAAGGTCAGAATGGGGTCTTGGGTTTTGCTCGCGATATCACGTTCAGAAAAGCCGCCGAGCTTACCATTCAGGAACGGGAAAAACGCTTCCGGGCCATTATGGAAAATGCCTATGACCTGATCACGGAAGCCGATTCAGAAGGACGGTTCCTGTATGTGAGCCCAAACTTTAAAGAATCTCTGGGGTACAGCTCCCAAGATCTGCTTGGCACGAGTGTTTTTGCCCCGGTTCATCCCGAAGATCGAGAAATGGTGAAAGAAGAGTTTTGTCAAGGAATGAAGACACAAGGTTCCGGTCGGTCGGTGTATCGCTATCGACATCAGAATGGAGAGTACCGTTGGTTTGAAAGCACCGGGCGAGCTTTTCAAACGGCGCTTGGTGAACTTCGAGCTGTCGTCATTTCACGGGATATTACGCAACGAAAACAATGGGAAGATGCCCTGGAATCGATTGTCAAAGGCAATGTGCTTCCCGGTTCTCCAGATTTCTTCGAAGTTCTGGTTGGAGAATTGGCGAAAGCTCTTCAGGTGTCCATGGTGTTTTTGTCGGAGCGGGTTGAGAAAAATAACAGCAAAGCCCGGACATTGGCTTTTTGGAACCAAGACCATTTTGAGCCGTCAACGGAGTATGAATGTATGGGGGGGCCTTGCGAACGCGTCCTTGGGGGTGATCCTGTTGGCCATCCATCCGGAGTTCAACAGCTCTTTCCACACAGTGAAGCGATTCAAGCTTTGAAGGTGGATGCGTATTATGGAACTCCTCTTTTTAATTCCAAGAATGAGGTCGTGGGGAATCTGGCGCTCCTGGATACGCAACCATTTGTTCTTTCCTCTCAAGGGCAAAATCTTTTGAAGATTTTTGCGGCACGAGCGGGAGCTGAACTTGAGCGGAAGCGGGCACAGGAAGAGGTCCAGGAAAGCCAGGACCGGTATCGTGAGCTCTACGATCAGACCCCATTAATGTATTTTACGGTGAATAGTCAGGGGCTCGTCCTCTCCGTTAACCAGTACGGGGCTCAATTGTTAGGGTACCAGGTTGAGGAGTTATTGGGGACCTCTGCATTCTCCGTGGTCCATGAAGATGATCGAAACCTATTTCAATCAGGACTGGAGAAAGGATTTCGTGAATCGACCAAAGGGGTTCTTCCTGAATTTCGGAAGGTAAAAAAGGATGGAACCATCCTTTGGGTGAAAGAAACGATTCAGGCCATGGAGAAACAATCCGGGCCTCGTGTGTGGTTACTATCTTGTGAGGATATAACAGAGCGGAAACGGACCGAAGAGGCTTTGGCCTTGAGTGAGACACAATTGCGGCATACCCAGAAAATGGAGGCGATTGGTACATTGGCCGGTGGTATTGCCCATGACTTCAATAATATTTTGGGTGCGATCTTGGGATATTCTGAATTGGCGATGGCCTATGCCACCCAGGATGAACGCTTGAAATCGTATTTAAATGAAGTGGTCGCCGCCGGGAATCGGGCTCGTGATCTGGTGAAGCAAATTTTGGCCTTTAGCCGTCGGTCGGAAAAGGATAAAGAGGCGATTGACCTGCGATTGGTGATCAGTGATGTCCTGCAAATGGTCCGTGCCAGCTTTCCGTCCTCGATCGAAATTCGAACGTCATTAGATCTGGAGTCCACGGTGATTTATGGTGACCGGACCCAAATCCAGCAAGTGATTATGAATCTCTGTGCCAATGCGGAATATGCCATGCGGGAAGAGGGCGGTCGGTTGGAAATTGTCTTAGGCCATGAGGGTATTCCTGAGGAAGGGAACTCGGCCATGGGTATGCTTAAGGCCGGTTCCTATCTCCAGCTTGTCATTCGTGACACAGGAAAGGGGATTCCCCTCGAAATGCTCGAGAGAATTTTTGAGCCATTCTTTACCACAAAACCTGCCGGGGAAGGCACGGGACTCGGGTTGGCTGTCGTGCATGGGATCGTGCATAACCACGGTGGTGGGATTGTTGTGTCCAGTCCTCCAGGAGGGGGAACCACCTTCACGGTACTTCTGCCGCGCTTGGACGTGGTGGTGCCCGTAAAACCTGAGGAAGTGATGGCCTGGCCGACTGGATCGGGTAGGGTCCTATTTGTGGATGATGAAGTAATGCTGACGCGCTGGGGGACACAATTTCTCAGCCATTTGGGCTATTCCGTGGTGGCAAGTGTCAATCCGTATGAAGCGTTAGATCTGTTTCGAGCACACCCGTGGGATTTTGATGTGGTCGTGACGGATCAAACCATGCCGACGATGAGCGGTGAGGCCTTATCTCGTGCGTTGTTAGGCATTCGAGCGGATATTCCTATTCTATTGTGTACGGGGTTTAGCCACACCATGACCCAAGAAAAAGCTAAGCAACTTGGTATTCAGGCTTTCTTAATGAAGCCGGTCAACGGACTGTCTCTGGCCCTTGCGCTCCGGGACATCCTTGATGGTCCCACTCCGCTCTTGAGTCAACATGAGTGACGGCAAATCTTTCACAAGTCCACTGTCACCTCCACTTTTTCCACTCTCTTGAATTTTAGGTGAGAGATCGCCCGATTCCTCAGCCATTTTCAACGTGTCACTAGCAAGCTAGCGGATTTCCTCATCAGGAGCTTGGCTATGTCACCTCTTCTTCGAATGAATCAGACGTGTTCAAAAATTCATAGTCATGCTCCGCTACTTTTCTGATGATCTGATGTTTGCCGAGTGTGAGTCCTTGAAGCGTGCCTTTGAATCCCTTTTGATAGTGGCCGTCGACAAAGGCATGCGAATGGTCGCCTGTGGTGCCATTTTGTAAATATAGGTCGCCTGGCCCGCAGGAGTGGAAGAGCGCCAAGATCGCCTGGTTGTCGGCCGTGCTCGCGCCAAAAGAAGTGGTTCAAGCCTTAGTGAAGAAACTAGAAGAGACGGTCTTCAAAGATAAAACCTATAAGTGATTTGTGTTGGCTGGTGGGCCATCAAGCTCTGGAATAAATCTGAGCCACAGTTGTTGAAAGAGAGGCACCGTACAACGTGATCCAAGAATTGAACGCGTAGAAATACCGTCACGGACCACTCGGAAATTCCCCTGGTACACGGGGTGCGGAATCTCGAGCTGGAGGGGGAGGCGGCGGTCCTATAGCTCCCCAAGAACCAGTACCTCAGTACCTTTTTGCGCTCCTGACCTACAATGCTTTTTTGGCTCGTGATGTGTTTGACGACCGCGTTGACTAGGCGATACGAGGGGCTCGGGAACGGTGGGCCGGAGCCATTGCCGCGTTGCGTGAGACACGCGATTTCAAACCCAAAAATTATCCGTTACTGGTAGCGTTTATGGATATTAATGATCCAACCTCCGTGAAAGAAGTCGATCTGGACAACTTAGCGGCCACGTTCGGGCCAGGCGTCTCGCTCAAACGCCTCACGTAGGAAATCGCCGACGAGCCGGTGACGGAAGCGGAAATTGAAAAGGTGCTGGGGTGATGGCTTGCCCAAGGAATAGATTGGCGAGACCCCCCCATTTCATGTTCCTGATGATAGTCCCCATGGGTACGATACCGTTGGGATTACCCAATTAATAATGGAACCTCGATGAGGTTGAATGAAAGTCTTTCCTGTTCCATACGAAATGAAACAATAATGGAGAAATTGAAATGAGTACTTCACCAAATCTCATGTATGCCATTCTGCCATGGATCCACCGGGGCTATTACCCGGGCATCTCCGGCTTGTCAGAGGCGTCTAATGGCACTGTCCAAATTGGTACAGCTACAATTTCCAAAAATTTTCAGGATGCTCAGTTTTCCAATGACGCCGCCAGCTGCTACGCGTTGGCGTATGAATGGAATGGGGAAACTATCATTTCGTACCCCGGGGGCGATACCAATTTAGAGTTGTTACTCACTGATTATCCCATTTCGGTCAATGATGATTGTGACGAAGCTCTGATACATTCTTTGAAATTGATCCCAGGAACTAGGATTTTATCATGAAGACAATATGTCTAGGGCATTTAAAAAACCCCGTAGTTATGTGACCTCCCTTCCTTGGCCTGCTTGAGCGATGGGCGGAAGGCCCTGAGCATCATGTGCGTGAGAGTGCGTGGTTGTCTGAGGTTCGTTCAAGGCCTTCCCACTCCCCGTAGGAGACCCCCCTGCTGCCGACTGGCGGGCGTGAGAAATGGTAACCGTTTGACGTTATCGCCCAGATTCTTACGCCCGATCTTTGCTTGAGCTCGGCCCACCCTCGTTCAAATGAGCGTGCCGCCCCTCGTGGGGTGCTAAGGCATCACCCTGGGGCCTGAGTGCCTCCTAGCGTGTCGTAATATCAACGAATCCCAGGGGACTCGGGATCGACAGCGTCAAGTCCGGACAGGCCGCAAGGCATCCTGGAAGCCGTTTGTCAGCAGTTTTTAGAGATGGCCTCTATTTGAGGGTGGAGGGAAGATTCTTAGAGGTATCTTGCGGATGAGTATTTGTTGGTCGTCGATTGATGGATGTCAAATTTCGTGACCCAGTCCACGGCATTACAAAGCTCTTGAAAATCTAGAGGTTTTTCAAAGACCCGATTGACGCCGTTTTTAAATGCGCGAAGACGGACAATGTGGGATAATTCAGCAGTAATCAGAAAAATTGAGAGAATTTCCTGGGAATATTTATGATTGACTTGTTCAATAAAATCAAGTCCGTCCATCTGTGGCATGTTGTTGTCCGTAATGATGATGGAAACCGCCTCTTTTTGCAAAATTTCAAGCCCTTCCACGCCATTTCCTGCTTCTGAACACACATACCCTCGAAGTTCTAAAAATTCCTTCATGCAGGTACGATGTTTTCGATCATCGTCAACTAACAAGATTCGGTCTTTGATGGGAGGCTTGGGAGGATCGGGTTTTGGTGAATGCTGGTATACGCCTAAGATTTTCATGATGTTTTAAATTTATTGGGGTCGGGTTTGTTTTCTCAAAAGGTGGCGGAGGGACCTTTGAGAAGGTGGCTGATGAGGAGACCAGACTCCGGGTGCGGTCGAAATCGTAGTTCCCCTGAAACCAGTCCCTCCGCCGAGGCTCATATCGAGGCGCTTAAAACTAGTGTTGTCATGTGTCAAGTTTATGGTTATGAAAATCGAATTGCGTCATTCTCCATGCCATTAGGCCGTAAAATGGATATATTTAAAAAAATGCTTCGCCCCAAAAATTGGCGAGTATTATTATTTAAATGCAAGGGGTGTTCCAAGATTTTTTGTTAAGGAAAAGTTATAAATTTCAAATGGTTATGAGGTGCGTGGACAAATGTTTTGCTAAAAGTTATGCAGGTGAAACCCTACAGGACTGAGCGGACTTCCTTCATGAGGCGAATGGCCGGACGGAAAAGGACGAGGCCCAGGGATTTAGGGTCGTTTAAATCATCGATGAATGATATTCATGTCCATCGATTAACCTGGGAAAGCATTTGGCGGGGCTGCCTGTGCTAAAGAATGTCTCACCCAGGAATGCCAGAAATAGAGAAATGGATGGGTGAAATACGGCGAGAGATGATTCGGGAAACGGCAAATGCCGGTCTTCTTAATTGAGTTGGTGGATCTCAAAATAATTCTACATTGGGCCGTACCTCTGTAAGAAACCTTTCATGTAACCGGTGCGTATTGATGGTGGTATTGTTTCGACATTGCATAGGAGAAAGTCTGGGCTGAAATATCAGGGAATCACAATTGGGGCTGTCTTGAGGAACTTTGGAGAACAAATGGAACTCCCGGGTCTGTGCTCCTGCTGGTGCCAGTCCGTGTTGCCAAATGGTAGGTGAATGCTCTTATCTGAAAAAATCCAGACGGAAGCGACTTGGGCCCACGATGGGTATCTGATGCTAGTTGGAAATGAAAATCCATGTTAGGGGAGCCATCAGGCTATCGTGAGGTCACAAATATGGATGTTCCAGAGGGCAGGCTTGCCGCATTGGGAAGTGCAAGGACCAGGAATAGCGGTTGTTTCATTCAGGGATTTCATGAAGTTTCGTCCATTTGACCCTTGACCTGGATCCTACCAAAAGGCATTCTTAAGGGATAAATCAGGAGGAGAGTTCAAGATCCTACATTAGAGTTCTTGACATCATTCGAAGCGACTGCATACAGTTTTGAGATAACCTTGCAATTGAAATGACCTTGTCATTGCTAAAGAAATTTTCATAGGGTGGAAAATAAAAAAAAGATGGGAACTATGCGGATGCGTTCGTCAGTTAAGAAAAGAAATGGTGGAGGTAAAACATGACCGAAGTACTGTCTTTTTCTAATGTAAGGAGAGTCTGGAAATTTGGCCTACTGGGCGGATGCCTGGTTGCGATAATGGTGGGGTGTAGCTCCAAATTGCAAACGACGGTTATAAGTGTGACTGAACCTTCGGCCAAGTCTCAAGTAGTAAAACTTGATCCTGTGACGTCGCAAGCTGAGGCGGTTGTTCAGCCACCCGAGCCGGCTGAAACAATCATTGGGATTCCGGCTATGGATATTCCCGTTGAAGAGCCTGCTCGTCCGGTTATTCGTCCTTCGGCTCCTCCTGATATTTTTGCCACTCCTCGAACGACAGTCGTCGAACCGGCTGTTCCTGCAGCTCTTGAAGCTCCCCTGGTGGCTGAATCTGTCATTCCTCCGTCTCCTATAGCTACCACCCCAAACCAAATTTCTCCTCAAGAATCATCACAAGAGGGTGGAGTCCCGCCGATTTTGTTCGAACCGGAACCACCGGCACGCCCGACAATTCGTGGAGATGCGGTACCTCCGGAACAATTGATTGCTCGGGTGGAACCCCAGGGGGACAAACCGGTGCAGCAGGTTGCGGAACTGCCAGAAATTATTGAGGAGAAGGCTGAAGATCTTCTCAAGTCTCTGGGAGATATTTATTTCGATTATGACCGATTTTCTATTCGGAAGGATGCCATTTCAGTTCTGTTAGAAAATGCCCAAACACTGGCTTCGGGTTTGTCGAATAACAAGATTGTGATCGAAGGGCATTGTGATCAGCGTGGCACGGAAAGTTACAATATGGTGCTTGGTGAGCGAAGAGCAAATGCAGTGAGAGAATATTTAGTTGATTTGGGCGTTCCTAGTGAGAATCTTCAGGTTGTGAGTTATGGAAAAGAAAAGCCGTTTTGCACCGATCAGAATGAAGCGTGCTGGCAAGAAAATCGGCGTGGTCATTTTGTCGTACAGTAAGGGTTCTAAGTCAATTTGGCTAGAGACGAGTCTTGGGGGAGCGTCTGGAAGGGAGAACAGAGGAGTCAATTCTTCCTAAGGAGTCTGGTCTGGTTCGTTGCTTATATTCCCCCATTTTAAATTATCGGCAGTCTGCCGATTCTTCTGCTTAAGCCCTTACATCTTCCGTATCCAGCCGCTGATCCATCCTTCGGTTTTTCCTCATTAGCGATAGCTGATTCTTGATAATTCCCTCACGATCAGAGCTCGCCTCAATGCACTTATGGCAGTCAGCCAGGCCTAAAAAAGAGGATGCCATAAAGCCGGGACTTTTCTATGAGCTTCATTTTATATCACCAATTTGTCAAGAAAGGTGCAGGGAATGGAACAAGGTCAAAATCTGTTCGCCAATATTCCTGATCACTTTGCCCACGAATTGACGAGTGAGGTATTAAGGAGTCGTTCTGTACGAATTGAACGGATAGTGTCACGGGGTCAGGCGTCTCCACCAGACTTTTGGTATGACCAGGACGAGCATGAATGTGTTGTGGTACTGGCAGGAAAAGCCACACTCAAAATTGAGGGACAACCTGAACTGGTGCTTGGTCCTGGGGATACGCTTTATCTTTCCGCGCATACCAGGCATCGTGTGGAATGGACCGATCCCAAACAAAATACGATCTGGCTCGCAGTGTATTGGAAGGACTGAGCCTTTGCCGTGGTGCAGGCTTAATCCCGTGGGATACGTTCTTCTGTATGGATTTCACTGCGCAACGTGCTCATGGAATTTAACTGAACCCAATGGCGGCGCAATTGAATAGGTTGGGAAGGGAGTGGACAGCAGTTGTTTCAGGGGCACATCTTTATGAGATTTAGAGGAAACGTTGAAAGGAAATTGATAAGATACCTACTCCGCTTGTTTTAAGGTATTTTTGTTTTTTATATATGGTTCCTGATTCGTTGGGTATTCCTTGGCAGGTTCCTGTGGGAGTCAGATGGAGAACATGATGGCGAAATCGCTTATCTATGTGGTTGATCCCATGTGTTCGTGGTGCTGGGGATTTTTCCCGGTTATTGAGGAGATCGTTCGGCGCTATCGAGAACAAGTTCCGATCAAAGTATTGTTGGGTGGTTTGCGCCCCGGCAGCACGGAACGATTTGATGAGCGGAAGCGTGCCTACATTCTCAGCCATTGGCGTGCGGTGCATGAAAGAACCGGCCAGCCATTTAACTTCAATTTTCATCCGGAACCATCGTTCATTTATGACACCGAACCATCATCCCGAGCGATGATAGTGGTTCGACAATTGGCTCAGGATAGGGAGTTTGTGTTTTTGGGTTCTGTGCAGGAAGCATTTTACGTGAAGCACATGGATACTACGCATGAAGCAGTTTTGGCGGATCTTGCCTGTAGTCAAGGCATTAACCGCGACAGATTTCTGCAAGGGTTCAATGATTCTGCGATTAAACAATCGGTCTGGCAGGAGTTTGATCGGGCTCGCCAATTGGGAGTGAGTGGTTTTCCTGCGTTGCTTGGTCAAAATGGGACTGACCACATCAGTTTTTCGCATGGGTATCAACCCACAGGGGTGTTGGTTCCTATCATTGACGAATGGATGGCTGAGCCATCTTCTGGCTTCTCCCGTTCATCGAAAGTCTAGATCATTGCATGAGAATGGAATGATGGATGACTTTTAGATGATGGGTTTTTGTTTATCAATCCACGAAGATTATACAGCGGGTATGTCTTCAATTTTTACAGGAGGTTACATGATGCGGAAGGTTTCGAAAGTGTTTTCTTTGATTGGGGTGGTACTGATCGTTGGTTTTGGGCTTGTTTCTGCTTCGTTTGCGGAAATGGGTAAATGGAAACTGGATCATGACCATTCCACAGTTGGATTTCAAGTTGCCCATATGGTGGTATCCAAAACCAATGGCAAGTTTACCGAATATTCGGGAGTCGTGGTAATGGATCCGGAGGCCAAAGAATTTAAAACCATTGAAGCGGTCATCCAAACCGCCTCAGTCACGACTGACCATCAAAAACGGGATGAGCATTTACGAAGCCCGGACTTTTTTGATGTCGAGAAGTTTCCGACCATGACTTATGCCATGAAAAGTTATAAAAAAACCGGAGATGACTACACCGCCATCGGAGAGTTGACTCTGTTGGGAGTCACCAAAGAGATCACGTTAGTCGGAACGTTTAATGGGGTCGCTCAGGATCCTTGGGGCAATACACGGGCTGGTTTCACCGCTGCCGGCACGGTAAACCGAAAAGATTTCGGTATGAAATTCAGCAAGTTATTGGATAGTGGAGGAATGCTTGTGGGTGATGAGGTCAAAATCATTTTGGAAATTGAGGTGATCAAAGAAAAGACCGTCGAAAAAGTGAAACAAGAAAAAGAATAAAAGGGCAGGGAGGAACTATGTGGTAAATATATGCATTTTCCCTTTCAGTATAGTTAAGGAAATCCGAGTGGTGAAAGAATGAAGGGAGGATTGGGTGAGGCTTCATGGTAAGCCAATCGGCAACCTCAGAACATTTTCCCCAAAGGATTTGGCAATGGCTAGATATCTTCACCCTAACACAGGTTCTTCCCGGTAAGCCTAGGATGACAGGCTATTTAAGGATGGTCCGCTAACAGGGCAATTAGTGAGTAGAGAAATTTGGTAGCGATTGTCAAGTTTTCAGGTTGAATGGACTCTAGGGTATCAGAGGGTTGATGAAATTGGGGGTGTCTGCCGCTGCTGACGACTGTGACGGTCGGCACCCCCGCCTCATAAAATGGGACATGATCTCCCCCGGGGAAATATCCATACATCCGAATTTTGTCGTGTAATCCCACCTGGTTGGCTGCTTGCTGAGCTAGCGTCTTATCCATTCGAGTAATGCCAACCGTTAGTTTGCCATCACCCGTTCCCAGATGATCAAGATTGACCATGGCGACAGTTCGGTCCAAGGGAAAGATGGGATGACTGACATAGAGAGTCGATCCCAATAGGCCTCGTTCTTCTCCGTCAAAAGACACGAAGAGAATGGTCCGTTTGAGTGAGGTGGCGCTTTGGGAGAGTATTCTGGCCAATTCCAACATTATTGATGTTCCGGATGCATTGTCATCGGCTCCAGGAAATAGCAAGCCGGCTTGATGGCCAAAGTGGTCGCGATGGGCACCGATGAGAATGAGTTCGTTGCGTAGTTGTTGGTCCCGACCCGGTAATATCCCGATGACATTAGTTAGCGTTCCGGGCAGACTGTGGGTTTCCCAGTTGAATTGCGCCAGAAGGGGAAGTGGACTGCTATGAAATGTCCCGATATCGTTGGCGGCTTGTTGCAGAGCTTCAAGGGAGGCATTTGCTGCGTTCAAGGCCTGGTCAAGAATTTTCCCATGTATCCATGCCCCAGGGATGGGGCGGTTATCGGATGTTTCCCCATAGATGGCCAGAGGACCTTGGCCCAGACCTTTTCGGGCTTCATAACGACCAAGCAGTGGGCCGGTTGCCGTTAAATACCCCACCGCTCCTCTTTCTTTGGCGATGGCCGCTTTTTCTTCATGGGTGACCCACCCTGGGTAGGAAGGGGGTTTCCCCCGGAGAAATAGCACGATGCGATTGTCGACATTCATACCCTGGTATTCATCTATTCCGCGAGCAGGGTCGACAATGCCATATCCTACAAAGACGACTCCGGCTGTGGTTCTGGTGGAAGGGGAATCCAAAATAGGAAGAAACTCATCACCTGGGACAAGTGATACCGTCATTGACGAATCTCCCGAGTCAACCGGAGAAAGGATGATTGTCGCCTGCTCAAGCACTTGAATCGCTGTTAGGGGTCGTTGTTGTAACCAACTAAAATACTGTTCTTGTTCGGAGAATTGGTTGCCCGGTTGTAAGCCGAGAGATTCGAAACGATCGACCAGATAATTGGCTGACTGTAAGCTACCAGCCGTGCCGGCCTGCCGACCCTGATAGGATGGATGACTTAGTTCGCGAATGTCCTGGATGATATTCCCAATATCCAGAGGAATGGATGGAGAAGAGGAGGATTGATTGTCAAAGCCAGAAGCCGGAGCCATATGGGTTAGTCCAATTAAAATTTGGACAATGAGAAATCGTAACAAATTTCTACCTATCCCCGGAAAGAACGGGAGACGAAACAAAGTGTGTAAAGAGGTTCCGTACAAATGGATGTGTGAAATAAACTCGGCTGCAGCACGTGTGCCAGACTTTAATCTTCTAAAGGAATGGTAATGACAATTGCCCCCATAACGTCGCCCTTGCTGAAGTCACGCTTAGGACTTAAGGGGTGAGCATTATGGCACGTCGTGCAGGTATCATTAATCGCTTTGTCGGCATAAATTGCCTGAAATAAGCGCTTTTTCCCGGTGGAAACGATTCCACGTTGAGGTGCATCGGAATTTAGGGAAAGTTGTTCCAAGGCCTTACGTTCGAAGTCCGTTGCAGGGCCATTCCTTCGATATATTGGCCACAGACTAATTAAACGAAACCGAATGCCGTGACCTGATTCTGCGACTAATTTACTGGAAATATGGAGGAACTGTGCAGGAAGGGGAATGGCATTTTTGTTTTCCCAATCTTCCCGCGCCACCACGACCCCTTGCTCCTGCATTCTCTTCACGATATGTGAAGTGTAGACATGGCGGTCCGCCTCCACGATGGCATGGATAAAGTCTGCGACTTTCTCTGGGGACAGATTTTTCATGGCATTAGATTCACCTGCATGCAAAAATGATGAAGGGATTATTCCAATGAGGAGGGTCGAAAGAAAAAACATCGATAAACCGGTCCTGCTACTTCGTACGCTTGTCATGACGTCGAATTCCTTTCCTTTGCCAGATGGGCATTCGAGACGGGTAAGGTAATTAAGCAAATCGTACCTCGGCTCTCTTCACTTTCCATTCGAATGTGTCCGCCTAATTTATTGATAATCCGATAGGCAACGGTGAGTCCAAGGCCCGATCCTTCTCCCTGGCCTTTCGTGGTAAAAAAAGGATCAAAGACTCTTGGTAGATGAGTTGAAGGGATACCGGCGCCCGTGTCTTGAATCCGGATTTCCAGTTCGTGCCCTGACGTTTCCGTTGAAATATCAAGCTTCCCACCTTGTTTCATCGATTGAAAAGCATTGGTGATAATGTTGGTAAAGGCTTGTCCGAGTTCCAAGGCTTTTCCTTGAATGGATGGGATGGGCCGCAGGTGAGTCTGAATATCAACCGGGATTGATGGGAAGAGATCCTTGACCGTAGTCAGAGATTGTTCCAACAGTTCATTGAGGTTAATGAGCGATTGCCCTTCAGTCAATTTTTTCCCGGATTGACCGGTAAAATCCCGAATGATGGAAGCCATACGTTTTCCATGTTGAACGATGCCCCTGGCATATTCTTTGATTTGTTCGGGATTAGTCTCCTCTTGTATCGCTTCGCCTAATCCAATGACTCCGACTAACGGATTATTGAGCTCATGTCCAATCCCTGCGCTTAGAACTCCCAAACTTGCCAATTTTTCCCCTTGGATGACCCTGTCCTGAAGAATACTTTCCTCCGTCGTATCTCGTAATACCAATCCGACACTCGGCCCCCTTCCCGGGCGGGCCTGGACACCAAACCACCGGTACCGGAACGTTCGCTGATTGATTCGAATTTCCTGGCGATAGGTCCCTGTTTGGGTCCAATTGGTGGGAACCAGGGGATCTTGCAACGAGGCGTTGGACGGATCCGTCTTTGTCTTGTCTGAAGATGGAGGTTCCGTTATTTGGACAGCGTGCATTTCCTGTTTAAGCCGGTCTCGTGTTGCGGGATCCAATGAGAAAATTTGAAACAATGGGATGCCGATGATCTCGCCGTTAGTGACGGCGAAGGCTTCTTTCGAGGCCTTATTCACATATTCGATTTGTTCGTCCGGGCCGACCATAAGGACCGGGTCAGGCACATTGTCCAGAATTTTAATGGTCGACTCCTCAAGGTATTTTACTTCTTGGGTTTTCATCTCAACCTGGCTTTCCAATCCGGCGAACTGTGAAGCCAGTTGTTGGTTCATGCGATTGACTTCATCGGCCAATTCCTCAATTTCATCGCCCGTGGATAATGTTATGGGCTCACGATATTCCCCCCTGCCGATTTGTTGGGCGGCTTCCTGAAGGCGACGAATGGGTGCGGTAATTCGATTGGCCGCTATATATCCCAATGTGACGAGCAACCCGACTCCCAGTAACCCAAAAGCTGCGGTCCATTTAAAAAAATGCTCTATGGGGGCAAAAACCTCCCCGGATGACTGCCAGACAAACATATGCCAGGTTTGGCCGGTGGATAATTTGGTAACCTGATTGGTATTACTCAGGGGGGCGAATCCGATGATGGAGGCTGCAGTGCCCCCATGCCCATCGCTTGGGGCAGGAGTCCATCCCGCCTTAAGGGGTGTGACGAGGGGAATAAGGCGGGTGTCAGTAATTGAGGTACCGGTGGGAAGGATCGGGCAGCTCAGGACGACGCCACGGCTGTCAATGAGCATGACATGACCGGTTTTGCCAAATCGAATAATGTCGATGGAAGGAGCAAAGAACTCCTTGGCGTCATAAATCCGGTGCAGGACGCCGATGGCTTCATACCGCAAGCTATCCATAATTGGGAGCGCAAGGGTAAAGGTATATACCCCCCGAAGTGAATCAAACGCTACCTGGCCGATATACGGTTGCCCCACTCCATTGTGAAATGCGCCTTTCCACCATGCTTCTTCCTGATGAAGATAGGGAATATCGGAATCCAGGCTCGCAACCACCCGTCCTGCACGATCGGTGATAAATAAGCCACGTGTGGCAGACCGGGTAACCAACGGAATGGGATGGCCCGGGTCCATAAAGGTTCCTCCCACATGTTGTTGCAGGATCTCGGCAAATGGTCCTTTCAGAATTCGTTGAAGCAGGTCGGCATCCTTGGCGGTCCAGGCTTCTTGTTCTTGGTTGAGGGTGTGAATCAGCTCTTGGGGATTCAACTCACTGAGAGCATCGCGGGTGTGTTCCAGACGTTCAATGATTTTGACATCGGTTGTCAGTAGGGCGGTGCGGGCGAGTTCATCAGCCATGACCAGATCAAGCTTTCTGGCTGTTTCGGTTGCGAGAGCTTCAAAGCTGGATCCATTAACCTCGCGAATTTCCTGGGTGCCCTGATAGAAAGCCAGCACGAGTCCAATGATCAAGGGAAGTGCGCCGACCAACAACATGGACAGAACCAGTTTTTTGGTTAGTCCCTTTTTCCTTTTGGCGGGTTTAGGTTCAGGGTTGTCCACCGGACACCTTACCTTCTACAAGAGGGATGGCGGGGAAAGACAATCGGAACGTGGTGCCTCTCCCTGGTTCGCTTTCGACTTGAAGGTCGCCATGATACTTTTTGACAATCGTTTTAACGTTATAAAGTCCGAGGCCTGTCCCTTGGCCCTTAGGTTTGGTTGAGAAGAAGGGATTGAAAATTTTTTTGAGGTGTTCGGGGGAAATGCCACAGCCAGTATCGCTGATGGCAATCTGAACTGTTCCATTATGGTGTGAGGTGGTAATGGTGAGGCTGCCTTTTTCTTCCATGGCATGGATGGCGTTGGTAATCAGATTGATGAATACCTGGAGAATTTCTTCGGGTTTCGCTTGGACAGTCAAGCCGTTTTGGTAGTGTTTCTGAACCGTAATTTCTCGAAATTTTGTCGCAAACCTGGAAATGCTTAAGGCTTCATCCAGTCTCGCATGGAGGTCGATTCGTTCGAGTTCCTGATGACTGGATGTGCGAACATAGTCCGTGATATTTCGAGAAATGGCTTGAATGCGTTGTGCCGCCTCATGGATGCTGGCGGCATGTTGTCGAATTCGATCGAGATTGTTTTCCTCTTGAATTTCTTCGGCCATCGCCAAAATGACATACAGCGGGTTATTAATGTCATGGGCAATCCCTGAGGCAAAAGTTCCCATGCTGGCTAGTTTTTCAGAATGAAACAGTTGTGCTTGGATAAAGGTTTGATGTTGGATCAACTCCGAGAGAACTTTGGCTGCGGTCCCTCCAAGCACTTCAGCCCCGCTGTGTTTGTGCTCCGTAATGTATGAAGGAAGTATGGGATCCCCGGTCACGTCGATGATCAAATTCAACTTGTCTTCTTGAATAAGCTTCAGGGGGTGGGAGACGGTCGGGATATTGTGAAGTCTGGCAAGTTGAAAGCCCAGGGCGTGAGGATTGGTGTCGGCAATGCCCAATAGGCGGATATGGGGTAAATTAAGAAAGGATTCCAACATGGCCGTTCCCCCTTTGCCGGCCCCGAGAATGGCAACGGTAATTGGAGGATCAACGGTTGACATGGAATTCCTCCTTGATTGTTAGAGTCGAGGATGAGGCGAGGCTAGGATCGAGTGCGGAGCAAGAGATGTTTCTCCATGCTGAAAAGTCCATATGGTATAAGCCCTATCCTGAGGATAGGGCCTTACTTGATATACCATAGTCTTCTTCATGGGGAATCATTCTCCCGTGAGAAGAACCTCGGAATCTGAACAGGCAGTCCCGTCAGATTACAAGCGATTGAGATCTCGTTTTTCCATGGCAGTGGCCACGGATTTAATTAATTTTTCCTTTTCAACCGGTTTGACGAGATAATCCACGATCCCTTGCTTCAGAAACCCCGTGGCCATTTCCATGTCCGGGAATCCCGTGAGTACGATGAGCGGAACGCGCGGGTATTGTTGCTGAAAGTAGTTAATGGCTTCCACGCCGTTGATTTTCGGCATTCGAATATCGGAAATGATGACGTCCAACATTAAGGGGTTTTCGCCTTTCTGCACTTCCTGAATAGCCTTTTCCCCATCCTCAGCCTCAATGACATCATATCCGGCCTTTTCGAGAGTCATCCGTACAACTTTTCGGACATCGGGCTCATCGTCCACGACCAGAACCAGGCCGTTGGTTTTGTGTCCGCCAAACATTGCTGCAGTTGTTTCCGCCATAATGCTTCTCCTTAGGTTGTGAGGTTGAAAACTCGAATGGGTATCCCATCAAGAATGGTCAAGAACATTTGAATGTTACTAGCTCTCCGTCTCCGTTATGGAAATATTCTAGCTTAATCAATTGAATAATAAAAAGAGGAAATGTTCCTTCTCCTGACCAAATGCAATGAATTGAGAAGTCATGGAGTCCTTTTCACTCTGCCCATTCCGGCCGAAGAATGAAACTATTGGCCTGGTGTGGCCTATGGGCGAGGAGGGGTCATTCGTAAGAGAATACCAAACTTCAACCCTTCCCCCGCTGATCAAACCCTAGATTGTTATTGCGGCCCACTGTGGCTCCACGAGTTGCCACATCCTCGTGCAACAAGAGTCGTCCACGATAGACGGCCCGATCGTCGTTCAGGCGGATGGATTCTTGATAATCGTGGAGCGCTTCGATGGGCTTGTTGACGAACTGCTCTCGAATGGCATCATAAAACCAGGGGGTCGGATCATGCGGGTCCAACTCCTTGGGCATCTCATACTGGGTTTCGTCCAATCCACGGCGTTTTTCTTCAAAATAACTTTTCCCCAAGTAGCTGCGCATGATCGAATTATTGAGATCAAGGGAAGTCGCGATCTCTATCTTCCGACGTCCGGCTTCCAGGTCGTTTTGCCTGATTTTGGCTAACCCTAGCCCCAATCGTGGGAGCGGATCAGCCTGATCCAGCGCAATGGCTTGCTGAAAGGCCGTGGCGGCTTTTTTAAATTCCAAGGCAGTGAGACGGACAAATCCGAGAATCGTGTGGGGGCAACTGAGTTTGTCATTGCGTTCCACGGCCAACTGAGCGGCGTCTTGAGCACTCCCCGATGCTTGAACAATCTGGAAGGCACCCTGTTGGGCATAGGATAAAGCGATACCCGGTATTGCGGAATCCGGTGCACGTTCCACGGCCCGATGCACAGGCTGGAGCGCTTCCTGATTATCATTGTTGACGAGGGCAATCACGCTCAACAGGTCAAGGTCCACGCCATTGTCGGGATTCACGTTGAGTGCGTCTGAAATATCCGCCTGCGCGTAATCGACACGCCCGATGGAGAGAAGCATTCCCGCCCGCAACGTGAAATACGGGACATCCCGCCGATCCGTGGAAACGGTATCGAGTTCAGTCAACGCTTCAAATACATATCCCTGCTCATAGCGTTGTATCACCCTGGTTAGGGTCGGGGAATCGGGTCCTGTCAACCGTGTTGTACGATAGTCAAATAAGGGTGGATAATAGAGGGCCCATTGCACGGCATCCTTGGGACGAACCATAACGATCCGTTGTGGGGGCGCTCCCTTGGGCGTCTCAGCCTATAGGCTACCGAGCACGGATAATGTGCCCAGTTCATTTGCCAACAAGACTCGACCCTCGAATACCCAAAATTGGGACTCATGTTCGTGTATGCGGATGAAAAATTCCGTTCCCTCTATCGTCCCGTTGACGCAGGGAGTTGCAATGGTCAGGCGCTGGGGAGTTCGGCTTAAGAAATGCGCCATTCCCTTAAGAAGATCAATCCATGATGGCCGCCCCTCTTTGACCTCGGTAAAGGTGATTTCAGAGCCTGCATCCAGTCGGACGATGGTTTCATTTTTAAGGACTAATACTGCCCACCATTGTGGAACCCGAACGGTGTACCCTGGGCAAAAGGTGTCATCAATTGCACGTGTTTCCCAGGTTGGTGCATCGGCTGAACGGACTTCAATTGTTTCTTCAATCGACACAACTTTCGCGACCCATTGTTCACAATGGCCGCCAAAGGCGAATTCGGTATCTACCGCAACCCTGCCCAAACTTATAACAACTATACAGAAGGACCTCTTAAGAGATTGCCATCTCCTTGTATGAATGGAAATATTCTCATTCCGGTGTATCTCCTTTTCCGCGTGAAGTCTATTAATCCCTCCCACCAAAATTTTTTCAACATGAAACGCCTCAAATCATAACTGTTCCCGTCTGATCTTCCCTGTGACACTTACGGCGTGTCTTTTTCGAGTAAGCGCCTTTCCTCCATTTCGCAGAATGAGAGCAGGCATGGCCTAAACGTTTCCGACCCCGAAACTGTTTTCGTGACCCCGTCTCGTGCAGATCTGGTCGTGCTCCTCATTTGTGAAAGTGAGGAATTGATTCGGACAGAGCATTACCAACAGTAATACACTACGTTCACTTTCGCACAGGTGTCCCTCACAAATGTGATGATCTTACCAATCTTCTGCTGCGAACCCTGCATATCCTGTTGGATATCCGATGGAATATCCTGAGGCATGCCTGGTTGTGAAGGAGCCGGTTCTTTATCCATTGATTTTCCACCATATTTTTGGGGTTCTTTGAAATCAGTATTTGGACCTTACATAATCTGAATATTGCCGTTGGTCTTCAAGATAAAAACGGCAAGCACATCTTTCCCGAAATCCACGTCGACTCTTTGAATTTTGGTCTTGCCCTTACCTTTTGGATGTTGCTTGACCGTGCAATCCTTCTCCTTGGCTTCGGCCAGGTCTAACCCGGAAAAGCCTACAACAAATCCACCAAAAGTCAGGAATGAAAACAGGGTGAAGACGATCATTTTTTTCATCATACGACCCTCCTGAAATACGAATTAAAAAATAAAAAAGATGGAAATGATGACGGCATCCATCAGGATTCTTCCCATATCTGTGCGAACACGAGCGGAAGGCGGCCAAAATAAGGAAGGAGGTATGTCATGAAAAAAGCATGAAAGATAGCTGCCAGGCAGTCGAGAGGACCAAGGAGCTCATTTCCCGGGGAAGAGAGGACTCCTTTCAGGCTGGCGAATTGCGGGATTCCAGGCACTGAAAAAATGAAACCTATGTTGTCGATGAAGAATGGGATGGAGAGGAGCCTGGTGGGGTAAAAGATTCCGGTGTTCCGAATGGCAGGCTTTCGACATAGAGGGAACGGGAGGGAAACGCAAAACTGGCTTTCTCCCCTTCCACAATTTCTTTAATTTTATAGGCCAATCGTTCTTTCGCTTCCAGCCACTCTCCCCACACAGTGGTTTTGGTGAAACAATACAGCTTAATGTCGATGCTCGAACCGCCAAATGAATCCAAAAGAATAAACGTCTTCGTGCGTTCCGGATCGGTTTCGAAGTCTCCGCATTCGTGAATATAGGTTGTGATGGCCCGAAGAATATTTCGAATTTGATCCGTCGTGGAACGGTACTCCACGCCGATCATCCAATGAATTCTCCGGTTGGTCATCCGGGAGTAGTTGATCAACGCTTCATTGGCCAATTTGGAGTTTGGGATCGTGACCAGAGCCTTGTCAAATTGACGGACTTTTGTCGCACGAAATCCGATTTCCTCCACCGTGCCTTCCACGTCAGGCGTTTTAATCCAATTACCTTTTTCAAAAACCCGATCCATGAAAATTGTGAGTCCGGCAAACATATTCTTAATGAAATCCTGTGCCCCAAGGGCGACCGCCATGCCGACCAGCCCTAAGCTGCCAAGGACCGCTGCGACATTGAACCCCCATTCTTGAAACACAGCCGCCACGCCTAAGCAGACCACAATGAATTTTGAAACTTTGAGGAAAAAACCTTTTATGGTTTCATGCATGGTTTGGCTGCCGAAGAGCGTGATGAATCGATCCAGGATGATGGAAAGCGGATCAAGGATTCGAAAAATAGACCAGAAAATCGTGAAGGCAATCAAGGATCTGATGATTTGTCCAAAGACCGCATTTAACGGAGGAGACAAGGACACGATCTGTCCTGAAATATAGAGACCGATAATCACAAAGGTAAATTCAAGGGGGCGCTCAATGGCGTCCAGGATTCGGTCATCCGTTTCCGTTTGGGTTCGTGTCGTGAGCTTTTTGAAGACATGTGACAGAAACCGAAACACAATTCGTCTGGCAAACAAAAACATCAGAAAGATGCCTAAGGCCAGGAAAATGTCACCCAAGCTGGTATTCAAAATGCCGATGTGCCAAACGATAAGAAATTCTTGCCAGAAATCTTGGAGCATAAATCGAAATTTCCTGTTTCCAGTTAAAGGGTTGATGATGGAGATGTCGTAGATAAAGAGGTCTAGAGTAAAGGCAGATTGAACGTGTCCACCCCTGTGAATGACCTTGTCGGACGGATCGACGAATGTCGATGCATCAAGTTGTGCACATTTCTGCGGCAAGGGTAAAAGAATTTTCCGGCAAGGTCAATTTTATGCTGGAATTGGAAAGACGTGTTGGTGCCACCAGGGAGTGATTGAGTCAGAGGAAGCAACGTGTTCGGCACAAGATGGTGTGAATTGAATCCTCGTTTATGGACAGTCTGAAGGAGTGTGTTAGGATGCACTCTCGGAGTGATATTCATCAGTCACCTGATGAGCAAGCAAGAAGGGAGGGCTGTCCATGGCATTCACGTATCCAAGTTGGTTGGGCAGGATCTTTGTTCTTATGGGTTTGGTGGGTTGCGGGGGGACACAGGAACCTGTGGACTTGCGTCAGGCGGATATCGGTTTTGGCATTGTTGAAGGGACCAAAGGTTTCCGACAGATTCAAAAAGAAGCCTTGTCTCCCAAGGGATCGTTGCGAGTAGTAGAGGGGCAGGTGTTTCAGATTGAAGGGGCAGCGTATGTTGTGCATATCAACGATCAGATTGAGGCCCGATTGCCATTTGATGAAAATACGCGAATTGATCGACCGGCTCATGTCGGTGATTGGATTGAGGCGCAGCTTGATCGGGAGGGGCGCGCCAGGATCATTCGAAATATCGATGACCGTATTTCACTCGAATAAGCTCCTTCCGCTTCAAATTTTCCCTTTTCCGGTTTTTCCTTGTGTCGTCCCAATAGTCCGCTCTCAGCATGCTGGTGTTGCACCTTTCCTCATCTAAAAATGTTGAGTGGTGGGTTGCCCCCATGGGGGTTATTGGAGTGATTAAAGGCGGGGAACAGTGAAAAAGGGGGAGGGCGTCTAATATCCGGGAAATCCCGGAATAAACGGAAGGAGTATGGAGATAGCAATAAGAATGATGATAATCCATTCAAGAATTTCCATTCGCCGATTGCCGGTTTGACCGGCCATCTTGTCATACAAATTATCCAGCGTGTCCAACTTGCGGAGAATGCTGGTATCCCAACTGTGCAAATGAAAGCGTTGCGAGGCCAGTCGAGAGACTCTGGCCAGGTATTGATCGCCGAATAATTTCAGCGTGTTGGTGACCCGTTCAAAGAGAATCGCGCTATCCACCTGCATGCCTGCGATTCGGCGGAGATTAACATCCGATGATCCCGGCCAACGGAACCCATGCCGGGTTTCCTGTGTGAGGGCGGCATAGGCCTCATCCAACGCTTCATCCAATTGGTGGTCAAGAAATCGGCGCTCGACGAGTTCCACATTGGCGAATTCTAGAACCGCCCGGACGTCATCCATTTCCTGTCCAATCATGAGCGAGGCATTCCAATCAATGAGGGTCAGGTCCTGTGTCCCGAAGGCAATTTGACTCGTGGTGGCATC
>BQIZ01000016.1 GCA_021604365.1 Nitrospirales bacterium | reverse complement strand
GACAACGGCCAACTTGGTCCCACCGGATGCCGTATCCCCTCGGATGCCGGGATCGGTTTCCACGACTTTCAACTCCATAAAGACAGGCAACTCTACCGCGATCGGCTCATCATGATACAACAAAATTTTGACGACGGTGTTTTCCTTGAGCAAATCGACGTTTTCGCCCAATTGGTTTTTAAGATAGGTAAACTGCTCAAAACTACTAATATCCATGAAGGCATATTCTTCGCCAGCGTTATAGAGAAATTGCATGTCGCATTCCTCAAGGTTGGGCTCGTCGAATTTTTCTCCAGAACGAAATGTACGATCAATGACATTCCCCGTTTTATAGCCCTTCAGTTTTGTTCGAACAAAGGCACCGCCTTTTCCGGGTTTTACATGTTGAAATTCCACAATATAATAGGGTTGCCCATCCAGCTCTAAACGCGACCCATTTCGAAATTCTGCAGTCGTTATCACAGCATCAAACTCCTCATACAATAAACGTGAACGGAAATGTTAGTGGTGTAATGGGATTGTCCGCTGAAGCGCATCAACCAGCGCTCTCAGTCCAAGCAGGTAACTTTGGGGTCCAAACCCAGAAATTTGGCCAAGCGACACCGGGGCAAGGTAAGACCGCCGACGGAAACTTTCCCGGCGATGGATATTTGATAAATGGACTTCGACCATAGGAATTCCCACGCTCACAATCGCATCCCGGAGGGCTATACTGGTGTGGGTGTAGGCAGCAGGATTAAACACCAACCCTTCAAATCGTGCCTTGGCCTCCTGGATCCAGGTAATCAATTCCCCTTCTATATTGGATTGCCGGCTTTCGACAGAAACACCTAACTCCTTTCCTAAATCTTCCAGTGAAACATCCACCTCGGCCAAGGTGATGGTGCCATAGATAGTCGGCTCACGAGTTCCAAGTAAATTCAGATTAGGACCATGCAATACCAGGATATTCACTAGGTGTTTTCCTTCAATAAATTGCGTTGGCGAGGAGGCAGAATATCCAGGACACAGGCATCATTGGACTGGTGGAGTCTGGGAATGACAGAACCCGTGGAATTTTACCAGCGACAGACGAATGGGTCAACGGAATTTAACGCACTCCTCAAGGTGAGCAACCTCCGGCACGATCCAGGAGAACCCGTCTCAGCTCAACCATTGCCCATGTGTCTCGGCCACAATATTCATGTAATGCCTGGGCGATGTGAGCACGCTCCATTAGGTCTGTTTCATGAAAAACCATTTTCTGGTACATGACGGCAGCCACGGCCCCATTTTGGATGGTTAAATCATCGTAGGCCAAGGCAGGAACCAAAGCTGGCAAGACGGTTTTAATGGAGTAGGAACCGTGAAAGTTCGGATGATAATAATGTTGCTGAATGACCGAAAGAAGATCCCATAACCGGCGAACCACCTTCGATAGGGTGGGCTTCAACTGAGGCAGCACATCTCCCAGCCCAAAAAGCAGAAAACGCTCATATTCCGAATAGACACAAATAGTCCCGGCATCCCCTACGCTCTCCAACAGACTCAACGCCACTTCTTCTCGAGGATCCCGGCCGTCGGTGCACAGATAATGATGGTGGACGATTGTGCCATCAGGGTATTCAATATGGTTTGACCACTGGAAGGGAATCGGCCGATAGGGACGAGTATGAGCAAACGCCGGGATCGCCGGCATAAATGTTTCAAAATCTAAATGATGAACCGGAAACCTGACTGATTGCAGACGAGGCCGAAGGAGAGGTGAGATCCATTCCACATTATCCTTCACTCGTTGCTGAGTTGCGGACAACTGAATATGGTCTGGAATCTCATCAATGGTTTCAATCCCCTCCTCCAGGAGGACCGATTGCAATTTCGAGCTGCCAGGGAGATGAAACACCCAACGCGGAGGCTTCTCTTTCGTGCAATGGTTCCAGAAAGGGCATTCATACGGCTGATAGCAATGATTATCAGGGATAATGGAGGGCGGCGTCGCCAGCTCCAACGTCTTCCACATATCCTCAAGCTGCCCCTGAATCAATGGCCGACGCGCCTCCACTTCCTCTGTCTTATTTTCCAAAACAAACATTTCTTCTAAATTCAGATCTCCGCCAAGATAAGAATACTGGGTATTCAGATGCATCAAAAAACACCCGCTGACTTCGATGCCCGCTCCTTCCAGGACTGCAGCTTGAATTGCCAGATCGTCTAGATGCGTGGCTTTCACTTTCGATGTCGCCTTCACTTCAATCAACCGCCAACGACTAGCATCAACCCGCTCCAAGATGTCAACACGAACCAAAATACCTTGCCAGAGAAACGCCCCTTCAAACAGGGACGGGATGTCTGCATCCTCCACAATCTCATTGGTGCGAAGAAGAGCTGCAGGAATTTGACGGTGTGTGTGTTCAATCAGAACACCGTGAGGAAAACATTGACGCGCAACGACGCCAACATCTGTGCCCATATCCATGATGGCCCGGCGATCCGGCGTAGGCGGGGTGGCTAATTCTGGCGAATGGATTTCCAAATACAACCGCTTAACACATTGCAAACCCGCCAGGAAGCGGCTTTTTGATAAACGATGCCTGGAAACAGGTTGGGTTGGTTTTTCTAATCCCGTAACAAGGGGCAAAGGAGAAATTGGGTTCATGGGCTTATGAGATCTCCCGAGAATGGAGAGGAACACCCCAATTTCCAAAAGTCATTCTTACGCATCAAAACCCATCCATGATTTCTGCAGTTCAGATAGAAGCATACTGCTCAATTTTTTCCTCCCATGCAACATGCCTGCTATTTCACCATCCTCGGTACATTTCGTAGAAATAAATTGAGTGGATTCTATTTATCCCCATGGCCTGTGGAAAAACACCAACAATCCAGCTTTCAGGAACGATTCCTCTAAAATTGGCAATGGCTTACGAAACATCCTACCATCGCTTATCTAGTTGTTTGTTAAATATTTTACCATTCTCCTCAACACAGATTCCGTATAATTTCACCTATAAAAAACATTCAACTCATTACTATTCCAAAAAGACTAGAAGATGTTTTATCCACAAAAGCTGGGGAAGATTTCTGAATAACCCTGTATATAACGCAACCATATCTTCACTGTACGCCTCTCTCAGCAAAACGCCTCAATAACAGGCACTTTCCCTAAAGGACATCGGCATCTCTTCAAGATTTCAATTCAAGGCGCACATTTTTTACAATAATCGCATACCAACCGTATCGGCGAATTGGCGACCCTTCCGCGTTAACTGCACACATCTTTCAGTCGGAAGAAGGTAATCTTCTTTCACCAATTCCTCATAAGATGCCACCCAGCATGAGTCCTGAGATGCCCGATAGATCCAATCAATTGGCACCCCCTCAAGCAGACGCAACCCAAACACAATACGTTCCTTTTCTTGTTGAAAACGAGACAGCAACTCTTTTGTGGCAATCGGCAGTTGCCCGGCCATCAAATATTTCGAATAATGATCGAGACTGGACACGTTTCCAAACCGGCTTTCGGAAATAAAGGATTGAGCACTTGGACCTAATCCCAAATACTCCAACCCGCGCCAATATCGAAGATTATGCTGACAGGCAAATCCTGGCTTCGCCCAATTGGAAAGTTCATAGCGAGACCATTGCAATGCCTCCAATTGGACTTCCGCCTGCTCCTGAAAACACGCCTCATGATCTGGGTCCATCACCTCAAATAACCCGCGCCGAAATTCATTGTAGAATCGAGTCCCTTTTTCAAGAGAAAGTGCATAACAGGACAGATGAGAGGGATCCAGCTCCAGTGCATAAGCCAGAGTCCTTTCCCATGACTGGACAGTTTGGTTGGGAGTCCCGTAGATGAGGTCAAGATTAACATTGGAGAAACCAGCCTGTTTTGCTTTTTGAACGCTGCCCGTAGCTTCCGTCCTGGTCCCTGAAAGTCCCAACATCCTCCGTTCCTGTTGATCAAAAGATTGGATCCCTATACTCAAACGAGTCACGCCTGCTTGCTGAAGAAAATCAACATACTTGTCCGTAAGAGATTCCGGTGTCGCTTCGACGGTGATTTCACACTGTTCCGAGAGGGAAAACCTTGACGTAATGCTGGAAAAAACAAGGGCCAACTGTTCAGGACGTAAGACCGTGGGAGTCCCACCACCTACATAGACGGTTGCGACGGTTCGCTCTCTTATTCCCGGTTGGCTAGCATAGAGCGCGATTTCCTGTTCAATGGCCTGAAGAAACTGTTCCACCCGTTGTTCTTCATGAATGACGAGATAAAATGCACAAAAATGACATCGTTTTATACAAAAAGGAACATGTAGATAAATCCCAAGATCAGCAGGGAGATCATAGTGTTCCCCTGAAAGCTCACTCATCTGTTTCGTGACATTCATCTCATCCTGCATAACAAAGACCTTTCCAGCAATTCCTCCAGAAAGCCATTGGCGTGAAGAGAATGAACCTGAATGGACGTGCGAAGCAAGGTACTAAACGGATCCAGGAAATGACAAACCCGCCAATCGAAGACCAACCTATTATTTCTCGTCATGATGCCGTTCACGATAGACAGGACATATTCCCTTTCGCTGAAGGAGACTGGTGACATCCGCAACCATCTTTCGATTGCCACACACATATACCGCCAGATGATCCACATGCGGGAGCTCCTGAAGCAGATGTGTCACCCATCCCGTCTTTCCCCTCCAATGATGAGCAGGTTGAGACAGGGTCAGATTAAAGGAAAAATTTTTATGGCAATCGGCCCAATTTTGCAACTGGTCCAAATAATAGATATCCGACTCACTCCGAAGGCCCCACAGCAAGGTCATGGGCTGAGAACACGATTGCTCAAAGAGACTGGACAGCATAGACCATAAAGGCGCGATGCCGGTTCCCGTCCCAATAAATAACAGATCTCGTTCAGGGTCCTCATGAAGATGAAATGAACCGAAAGGACCGGAACATTCAAGTTCCTCACCAATCAAATGCTCCAACGTAAACGTCGCGCCTTTTCCTTTGTCTCCGGCATTAAAGAGTAGTACGAGCTGATGAGAAGAACTGGGAAGTGAAGCCAGCGAATAGTATCTCAGATATGAAAGGCCCGAAACCCCATTAGGGATGTTTACGGCAATGGCTTGGCCTGGGAGAAACTCTAAACTCGGGATACCCACCAACTCCAAGATTAATTCTCGAACATCTTGAGTCAAATGCCGAACGGAGAGAATCTTGGCCCGGAATCGTCTGGGGGTCATGCCTAAGAATGTAGAGAATCTTGGTTCATCTGGCAAGAGCCTAAGCTCGAAGTTTTTCCATTTCCACCAAGAGCTGAAGAGACCCGACGCGGATAGAGCTAGGCTTTGGATGGAAAGAGGAAAGCTCCCACCAGGACAGGGGAAGCAACACTATGAGCCTCCTCACGCTCGCCTTGACTCACTTGGGGAAATGTGGTCTGGAGCTGAAGATGAATGTGCGAGTCAATGAGATTTCTGAAAAAAAAGTGAGCACCTCATCCGTCAACGGAACCGGCAAGATCCAATAAGAATGCATAGATCATCGCGGTTTCCTCATAACGTTTAAAACGGCCTGAGGCTCCGCTATGACCTGCATCCATATTGGTTCTGAGCAAAAGGCGTTGATTATCGGTCTTCAGCGCACGCAGTTTTGCAACCCATTTGGTCGGCTCCCAAAATTGCACTTGTGAGTCGTGCAAACCTGAAGTCACTAAAAGGTGAGGATAAGGCTGAGGTTGAAGGTTATCGTAAGGTGAATAGGAAAGCATATATTCGTAAAACTGTTGTTGATTAGGATCACCCCATTCATCATATTCCCCGGTCGTCAGAGGGATATTGGGATCTAACATCGTGGTCACCACATCCACAAAAGGGACCTGAGCCACTACACCATGAAACAAATCAGGCCGCATATTCATAATCGCCCCCATCAACAAACCACCAGCACTTCCACCAAGAGCGAATAATTTCTGAGGTGCAGCATACCCTTGCTGAATTAGAAATTCGGCACAGGCGATAAAATCCGTGAAGGTATTTTTTTTGTATAATAACTTGCCGTTTTCATACCATTGTCGGCCCAGTTCCTCCCCACCTCGAATGTGGGCTAACGCATAGACAAACCCACGATCCAACAAACTGAGACGGGGGGAGCTGAAACTTGCATCCATGCTCGCACCATAGGAACCATAGCCGTACAACAACAGGGGATGGGTGCCATTCGGGGCAAAACCTTTTCGGTAGACCAGGGATATAGGGATGGAAGTACCATCTGATGCTGGAGCAAAAAGGCGTTCCGTCTGGTAGTGGCTAATGTGAAAATTTCCAAGGACCGGCTCTTGTTTGAGATGAATTTTTTCTCGTGTTTCCATGTGATAATCATAGATGGTCATGGGGGTGGTCATGGATGTATACCCAAATCGTAGATAAGGAGTATCGGCTTCTAAATTATCCCCCAACGCTGCAAGGTAGGCCGGTTCTCCAAAATTCAGTTCATGTTCAGAGGCATCTTCGGTCCGAAGCATACGTAGATGGATGAGACCCTGCTTACGTTCTTCTAACACCAGGAAATTCTTGAATAGCTCAAATCCTTCCAAAAACACCTCCAGCCGGTGAGGAATCACTTCTTCCCAGTGTGTGGAACTCGTGGCTTTTGTTTCAGTCCGCATCAAACGAAAGTTTTTGGCATCATCATTCGTTCGAATCCAGAAATGATGCCCCAGATGATCCACATCGTATTCATGCCCCCGTTTCCTTGCCTGAAATATCTGAAAATCGCTTTCCGGGTTGTCCGCGTTCAGATACCGGTACTCATTCGTTATGGATTGATGGGATCCAATCAACAAATACTGTTTGGATTTTGTTTTTTCGATAGAAACGGAAAAGGTTTCATCTGATTCCTCATAAACCAACGTATCCAGTTTGGGGTTCGTCCCCAACCGATGGCAAAAAATCTGGTTGGATCGCAAGGTTACAGGATCCTGTCTGGAATAAAAAAGGGTACGATTGTCATTTCCCCACTCCATATCTCCAGTCACCGAAGGAATACATTCATCAATCGTCTCACCCGTTGTCAGATTTCTAAAGCCAATGGTATATATCCGCCGACCTTGCGTATCGATGGCATACGCGAAAATATCTTGGGCAAAACTGACCGCCCAATTCCCCAATGAGAAATAATCATGTCCCCGAGCCAATTCATTGCCATCGACCATGATGAGTTCCGGATTCGCTAAGGATTTCTCTTTCCGGCAGTACAGGGCATATTCCTTTCCCTCTTCATAGCGAGTGTAATACCAAAAATCTCCCAACCGAAACGGAACAGATAAATCCGTTGGCTGAATGCGGCCCCTGATCTCTTCAAACAGGGTCTGTTCCAATTCTCTGGTGTGGCTCCTCAAGGTGGCGGCATACTCATTCTCAGCCTGCAAATAAGCCAAGACTTCAGGATTCTCACGATCTCTAAGCCAATAATACTCGTCGGTTCGAACGTGACCGTGATGTTCTAACTGGTAGGGGACCCGTTTAGCACGGGGCGGGGTTGGCATCAAAGGACTAGAATGAGAGGAACGGGTCGTCATGAAATTCCCTTATCGTCAAAAATTGCAGATCGTTACGTTTCATCTATATTTTTGGGGTTTTGTCGCACCCGCTTCGCGCGAGTACGCAGTTTCTTCTCTTCCAAACGCTTCTCACGCACTCGATGCGGCACTCGGGTCGGAACCCGGGCCTTTACAGGGCGCAAGGCATCCTGCAGAATTTTCACAAACTTCTCCAATAAATCAGCGCGATTAGCCGATTGGGTGCGATGTCGTTGAGCTTGCAGCCTCAGAACCCCTTCTTGATTCATGCGTTGCCCAACCATTTCGGCAATTCGTCGTTTTTGGTAGCCACTAAGAACGGACGTATGGTTGACATCAAACTCTAAAATGACCCGACTATTTACCTTATTAACATGCTGCCCACCAGGACCTGCGCTTCGAGCAGCTGAAAATCGCACGTCAGAATCAGGAATAGAAAGATGGGGAGTGATCTCAATTGGCATACTGTTATCCGTTCAAAAACGAGTCCGGTCTTTTTTTATTGTGCCTACGTTAGAATTAGAAATAATTTCCAACTCACCAACCTGAGGCCTCACGGTAAACTAGCCGACTTTCATCTCCCTTGCCCTGAGTATTTCCACACGGAATGACGCCGTCCTTCAAATATCCTGGCGGACCAATAAGGAGGATGACCACACTCACAAAAAGAAAAGCAGGAACCTTAAGATTCCTGCCTTTCTAAATCCACCACTTTTTTGGCACCTATGTCAATCTGACGTCATGGACTTTATCCTGTACAATTAAAATTTCGCAACCCAACCAGGTCACTGAATTTCAGCCAACATGGCCTTGACATGGGACTCCTTGAGCTTTTTCAATGCCACAACCTCGATTTGACGAATCCGCTCACGAGTCACGGACATGGACCGACCCACCTGTTCCAGAGTCCAAGCTTCATCCACTCCGATACCAAAACGTAAACGAATGACTTGTTGCTCCCGATCAGTCAAAACCTGAAAAATTTGATTTAGCCACTGTGCATTTGATTTACGGGACACTTCTTCGTCCGGAGACTGACATGCCAGATCAGGAATTAATTCTCCTAATTCTGTCTCTCCATCAACAGAAGGAGCATCTAAGGATATGGGCTCCTGAAACGCTTCAATCGTTTCTTTCACCCGATCGCCGGTCATCTCCAGGTGTTGTCCAATTTCTTCAAACGTGGGCTCTCGATCAAATTGCTGCGCAAGACGCTGAGCAGTTTTGGCAATTTTGGTGGATGCCTCATTCGTATGCACCGGCACACGGATCGTCCGGCTTTGATCGGCAACCGCTCGCGAAATGCCTTGGCGAATCCACCACGTCGCATAGGTACTGAATTTAAATCCACGGGTGTGATCAAATCGTTCCGCCGCTTTCATCAGTCCAATATTCCCTTCTTGCACAAGGTCAAGAAAGTTCATCCCTCGCCCTAAGTAACGCTTAGCGACATCCACTACCAAACGAAGATTCCGTTGCACTAAGGCATCTTTTGGTTCTTCAATATCCACCCGAACTTCACAAATCGAAAGACGAATTTCCGAAAATTGCAGGCTGAGCTTTGGGCCTGCCTTGCTATTCATCGCTGAGAATGTCTCAATGTTGCCTAAACACTCCACGATGGCTTCCACTACAGGAGCTGAATATCCATTTAGCTGTGAGAATTTTGTCAATTCATCCTGAAACGACTTAACCTCCAGACCTTGATTCAGTTCCTTGGTAAGCTCAAAGGCCTCCTGTAACAATGAACGAAGGTGGGCCGTACCCTGATATAGTCTGGTAGCCAGCGCTAACTCCTCCCTGGCATTCAAAAGTGGGCGTGAGCGAAACCCACGGAAGTACATGGATTCTAAATTTACGGATCCAGGCTCAGCAATGGATTTGGAGCTCTCCTCCTTATCCATATCCAAACCCGCCTGCGAATTTCGAAAACGAGCCCGTTTCTTAGATCGGCCCCTATCCAAGGACAGTGCTTGATTTTCCTGCGTTTCGCTGAATTGTGAACCCTTTTGAATTGTGATCATGAGTTCCCCCTTTGGACATTTCAGGGTTAAAGGCAACAAAGCCTGACAAATACAAATTTATCTTTGTAGGCCTAGCCTGTAGAGGCTCCCTTTTTGTTTGGTTAGTACAGGTATATGTGTACCACCAGGAGATGAAAGATAAATTAGGGGAAAATTAAAAATTTTTAATAGTGCGGGAAGCTCGTGTCTTACACTATCGCTGCGGAGGGAGCCAAAGGGAGGAAAACCGTAAAGCATGAACCACCATGAACAACACTTTGGACCTCAATAGTCCCATGGTGAACTTCCACAATCCACTTACAAATCGCTAAACCCAACCCAGTCCCTTTTGCCGAATGAGCGCGCGCTTCATCGGTCCGGTAGAATCGATCAAAAATTCTGCCGTGATCATCAGAGGCAAGACCAATACCGTGGTCTCGAACCACTAGTTTTCCCTTGTTTCCGGCGACAAGCAAAGAGAGTTCCACTGTTTGTCCTTGATAAGAATATTTCACGGCATTATCGACCAGATTTAGGAGTAATTCCCTCAAACGTAGATCGTCTCCTTGGACAACGACGGACTCAATGGCTTTGAGTACCGTGTGAATATTGCGTTCTTGGCCCAACACCAAGGCCTGTTGCTGGATTTCCCGCACTAAATCATCCAATTGAACTGGATACATCTTGAGCTTAATTTCTCCAAGATCTGCTCGTGATAAAAACAAAAGCTCATCCACGATCCGGCTCATGCGGTCAATTTCCTCCAAATTGCTCTCCAGCACAACTTGATAATCTTTTGCTTGCCGTGGACGCCGTAACGCCAGCTCAGTCTCCCCTTTTGTAATGGTTAAGGGTGTTCGAAGTTCATGAGACGCATCCGCACTAAACTGCCGGATTTGCCGAAATGACACTTCTAATCGTCCAATCATGTCATTAAAGGTCGAGGCTAATTGTCCAATTTCATCGTTGGAATGAGGGGTTTGAATCCGTTGGGTCCAATCTCCGGCTGCTATACGTTGGGCCGCTTGCGTAATGGCATGAACTGGACGCAACGCTCGTCCTGCCAAAAACCACCCTCCGACCAAGGAGACGAGCAAGGCCAAAGGAGACGCGATGTAGAGTCCGGCTAAGAGCCGATGCAGCATTCGCTCTGTCGGGTAAAGCGATGTCCCAACGCGTAAAATATTCACCAATTGATCATCTTGACGAATAGGAACCGACAACAATCGCAGTGGAACACCTTTTTCAAATTGAACGGATTCAAACGTTGATTTTCCATCGAGAGAGGCACGAAACGATGTCTGACTCAATGGAATCTCTCGGCTTTGAATATTAGCTGACTGAATCGTCACTTGCCCCGCCGGCCCAAAAATTTGAAAAAACTTATCCAAAAGCGCGATTTCAGGAAAGTCCTGAGATAAATCTTCAAAAATCAAGAATGGACCAAACCGGTGTTCTCCGAGAGTTCGAATCGCCACAGCTGCGGCCTCATCCAACGAGGCATCCACCTGTTCCCGAAGTGCGCGGGACATCACCAAATATAATGCCACCGCAAAAAGAACCAGAATGAGAGCCAACGCGGATCCATACCATAAAGTTAATCGAACTCGAATTGAGGTCGTTTTCACCCGTCCGACCTCATCATATATCCGCTTCCCCTGACCGTTTGAATCAAACTTCGTTCCCGTCCTTTATCGATTTTGTTTCGTAAGTAGCTGATATACACATCAATAACATTTGTAAATGTATCAAAATCCAGATCCCACACATGTTCCGTAATCATGGACCGCGTTAACACCCGTCCCGCATTTCGCATTAAATACTCCAAGAGCGCATATTCTTTAGTCGTAAACTCAAGACGTTGGCCAGCACGAGTCACCTCTCGAGTCACAGGATTTAGTATCACATCGTCTACTTGAAGAATTCCGGTTGGAGCCCCTCCTGCTCGACGAAGGAGCGCTCGAGCTCTGGCGAGCAATTCTTCAATCGCAAAGGGTTTCGTTAAATAATCGTCAGCCCCAGCATCCAGCCCCTTGACCCGTTGGTCCACTTCTGAACGTGCTGTTAAAATAAGTACGGGAGCTTTGACACCTGCGGCACGAGCACGCTTAAGCACTTCTAGACCTGGCAATCCTGGCAACATTAAATCCAAGACAATCAAGTCATAATTTACGGCTTGAGCCCAATCCAATCCTCCCGGCCCATCCGCGCATACATCGACAGCATAACTTTCTTCCTCCAGCGCTCGCCGAATAAAGGAAGCCACCTTAGGTTCATCTTCCACCACTAAAATCCGCATCTTAAAAAAATCTTACCATCTACATACCGGAACGGAGAAGGGGAACGTCAAATGAATGAATAATAAGAATTCATGAAAAGAGAAAATCACAAGTATCCATACCATAATTCCCTAGGGATATGGCAAAAAAAAAGCCCCATCATGTCCATGACATGACGGGGCCTTACCGATTCATTTATAGACTCAGATTAGAGATGGTCCACCAAACTCCGAAGTTTATGGCTGCAACTTGGGTGACGAAGTTTCTTTAAGGCTTTGGCCTCAATCTGACGGATGCGCTCACGAGTCACGTCAAAATCCTGACCAATTTCCTCCAGGGTATGATCGGTACTATCACCGATCCCAAACCGCTTACGAATCACAGTTTCTTCACGAGGAGTCAACACCCCCAAGGCATTAGCAATCTGACGTTGCAGATCATAACGATTTGCAGCATCCATAGGAGAAACTGCATTTTTATCTTCAATCAGGTCCCCTAATTGGCTATCCTCTTTTTCGCCGATTGGCGTTTCAAGGGAAATAGTCCCCTTGGAAATATCCAACATCATGCGGACCTTTTCAGGAGTTAGGCCCATCCGTTCGGCAATTTCCTCTGGGGTAGGCTCACGTCCTAATTGTTGAACCAACTGCCTTGCCGTCCGGGCTAATTTTGTATTGGCCTCAATCATATGCACCGGAATACGAATGGTACGAGCCTGATCGGCTATGGCACGCGTCACACCCTGTCGAATCCACCACGTTGCATAGGTGCTAAATTTATAGCCACGCTGATACTCAAACTTATCAACAGCACGCATTAATCCAATATTGCCTTCTTGGATCAAATCGATAAACTGCAATCCTCGGTTCGTATATTTTCTTGCAATACTGACGACCAATCGCAAATTGGCCTCGATCAATTGGGCCTTCCCTCGTTTCACCTTTTCCTCAGCGGTCTCCAAAATAGTCAGGGCAGCCGTAAATTCTTCCATCGGCATACCCAGTACTTCGTCTTGGATGCGTAAGAGGGTGCCTTTCCCTGCCTCCACTTCTTGTTTTAACTTTTCTATTTCTTCCGGAGTTAATTGCTGTTTTCGCCTATGGGAACTCCCTTTTGTGGTCGCGCGTGGTTTTTTCCCAATCACCTGCATACCATCCAACCCTGCAAACCCAAGCCTTTTCGTATGACGAGCAGTCATCATTTCAACTGACCGAATTTCCTGCCCAACATCTTTGACACGCCTTAACATTTGGTCTTTAACACGCTGGTGCAGATTAAGTGCCTCGATTTGATCCACAAATTGGTCAGCCAGACCAATCCGGCGCTTCTCAAGTTGCGCCTTCGAATTTTTAGTCGTTTGCCCATCTCGATTTTGAGTGTAAAGTGAAAGCAACCCACGCCCAAGCTTTCGAACCGTTGCCAGACTCTCTAACGTTCGTAATCGGAGCTCTTCATCCTCCTGTTCGCTGGCAATGGCCTCCTCTTCAACTTCTTCTTCATCTAAGGTTTCCTGCAGAAGCACGATATCTCGAACACGAATCTCCTCCAGCTTCAATTGGTCGTGGAGAGATTCTAGGTAATTGATATTCAACGGCATGCCATAGACAGCACATGCCAACTCACGTTTGCCTTCCTCAATGTGCTTTGCCAGCTCAATTTCGCCTTCACGGGTGAGCAAAGGTACCCGTCCCATTTCCTTTAGATACAACCGGACCGGATCATCGATGCGGGTAGGTTCACCTGGCGTCAAATCAATATCCAGGGAAGAATCCGTTTCCTCCTCTGAATCATCTGATTCCTCTTGCCCCGCGTTCTTTTTTAGCGCCGCCAACTGCAAGGCCGTCCGCTTTGAAGGATCGATTACTTGGAGATTGACTTCGTGCAACTCGCTTAAAATGGTATGTAATTGATCAGAAGTGATCTGGTCGGCAGGAAGAATACTCGTCAAGTCTTTTATGGTCACGTGCCCTTTGGGCTTACCAATCTCAATTAAACGCTGAATCACCTCCGGCAATGACGCTGTCTTCCCCATTAACATAGCTCCTTAAAAATTAATAGCTCAACCCAATCATACCACTTTTCGTATTGAGCCAACGGGCCCTCGCAGCACAAGAAACCAATCAGTCCTTCCTCACCGTTCTTCCTAAAAAAGAACATTACATCCAGAGATGTGAGCAATCTGTCATACAAATTTAAAGATAAATCGCCCTCCAATCTGTCTTAAGTACGTCATACCGAGTTTTGGGCGAAACCAGGAAAAAGACCTATTGTTTTAGAAAAGCGAAGGTAAAAATACAATGCGCAATTTGATAACACTATATAAAAATTTTCCATGAAAAGTAAAGCTAAATTTCCTAATGATCAAACAAAGTCACCTACAACAAAGCACGTATCATTTCACTGAAAATTCCATCGGCTTCATCTAACCTCGCAAAACGATTAACTACTTGTTTTCATTTAAAATTTCAGCATTAAAATCATGTAATATATTTTGTGATCTTCTCCTCAAAGAGACAAAATCTACAAAAACTATTAAGAAAACACTGCTACATCCGACAAGATAACCTATGACCGCCTTCTCGAACCTAAAAAGTTCCTGGACTTAGGAACGAGCTTAAACAGGAAGAAAACAGCAACCATGATTTCACTTTTGTTGGTTGAAGATGATCTTAAAGAAGCTTTGGTTATTAAAAACATGCTGAAAGAAGGCCTCCAAAACCAATTTACTTTGGAGAATAGCCTTTCTCTCAGTGATGCTCTCGACCTCATTCAACAAAACAAATTCCAAGCCATTATTCTGGACTCGCATCTCCCAGACGGGAAATCATTTGAATCCATTCTGCAATTCATGCAGTTTTGCCCCGATATTCCGATTCTGATTTTGAGCGGAGTTGAGGAAGAAGCCCAGGCGATTCAAGCCGTAAAAAGTGGAGCCCAGGACTATTTAATCAAGGGCCAGACCAGCAGCTCGACTCTGTGCCGGGCCATTCGGTACGCCATGGAACGCCAGAAGGCCACACAACGCATTACCCAATTGGCTCATTACGACCACCTGACAGGACTTGCAAACAGAGGCCTTTTTTATGAACGATTAAATTGTGCCGTGGCCCGCTGCCATCGGAACGACACGGCAATCGCTCTAATGTTTTTGGACCTGGACCATTTCAAAGATATTAACGACACCCTCGGCCATGAATACGGGGATTCGTTACTCAAAACTGTGGCCGAACGAATCAAAAAATGTATTAGAGAAATTGACACGGGTGTCCGATTGGGAGGAGATGAATTTGCAGTCCTTTTGGAACAAATCGTGTCGATTGAGGACGTGGCCGCTGTTGCACATCGCATTCTTCACCTCCTGGCCCAGCCCGTGATTATCAAGCAGCACCAACTGCGTGTGACCGGAAGCCTCGGGATCACCATCTATCCCTGGGATAGCGCCAACCCACAGGAACTTTTATCCCATGCCGATGCCGCGATGTATCGAGCCAAAGCGCAAGGCGGCAATACCTATCAGTTTTACACCGCCGGCATGAAAACAGCTGGCCTTGATGGCTCCACACTGGAAATGGAGCTCAGTCGAGCGTTGGCAAAAGAAGAATTTCTCCTCCATTACCAACCACAAATGAATATTTGTACCAAGCAAGTCATTGGCATGGAAGCTTTGCTGCGTTGGCATCACCCTTACCAAGGGCTCATTGGTCCGAATCACTTCATTCCCCAAGCCGAAGAAAATGGCATGATCATTCCTATAGGGGAATGGGTTTTACGTTCAGCCAGCAAACAAGCCAAATATTGGGAAAAGCAGGGATTTCCTGCTCCTCATGTCGCCGTAAACCTCTCAGCCCGGCAAATCCATCAGGGGCATCTCCCTGAACTCATACAAGACATCCTCAAGCATTCGCATCTGGATCCGGAAAATCTCAAACTGGAACTGACCGAGACATTTCTGATTCATGAAACGGAAGAAACCATCCAGACCCTCCGCGAAATCAGAGCGATGGGCGTCCATCTGTACATTGATGATTTTGGAGCGGGCTATGCTTCTCTTCGATACCTGAAGTCATTTCCCGTGGACGGCATCAAACTCGATCAAAGCCTAATTCAAAATCTCCCTTACAGTACCAACGATGCCGCTATCGTTATGGCCGTCATTTCCTTGGCCAAAACCCTAGGACTACAAGTCATCGCCGAAGGAGTAGAAAGGCAAGAACAAGCGGATTTCCTGGAAGAACATGGATGCGATGCAATGCAAGGATTTTGGATCGCACCGCCACTCCCCGCCAATGAAAGCGCCCAGCACATGGTGCATATGTAATAAGGGGCGACTTCAAGCTCCAAGGGCCACGGGTGACTGATACCGCAGTTGCGTGAATACTTCCTGGAGCATTGCCCAAATCAGACATTTTCTGCGACTTGTGTTCAAACGCTGCGCGATGGGATTGAGTTCGCGCTGCGTGCAGATGAAAAAATTCGTGCACTTGGGCCAATACTGCCGCCGCAGACCATGGGTATTTTCATTGGTCCCGCGTGGCCCTGAGCTATGCGGATAGGTAAAGAAGATCCGGATCCCCCACCGTTGAGCCCGGCGCTCCTGCTCAACCATCTCTTTACCCTCCGATCATAGGTCAGGTTTTTTCATAAGGCCGCCGGAACATGTCGGGGTTTCTTGGTAATCCATTGCACGCACTTCGGGCATCCGGCTCCTCCAGGTGAGCCAAGATCACAAGGCGCGACGTCCGCTCCATCAGGCTTCCGACAACCGAGTCATTACGGATTCCCTTGGTCCGGTCGCCCTCCCAGTGACCAGGACCGATACGAGCGGCGACCGCTGCCGGGCACTCAGCAATCAGAGGCCTCTTGGGGATTTGGCCCCGATAGGAACCCCGCTGAGTCCTGTTGCGAACATACTCTCCGGCTCACCGTACCGGGTGAGCGTTCTAAGACGGCAGCCAGGGTTCGTCACGAATGGCCTTGGGCGAGCCCCACCAAACTCAATGTCTCACGTGCTTCAAAAATCAAGTGCGTATTCGATTGCTTGTCCAGGGCAACACCTTGGCCGATGAGAGCAGAAGGTGTTGCACTTGGAGTTAGAAACTAAGAGGGCAATTGGGTCACACCTTCTTTTCCTTCAACCATCTTGGAGATGAAACTTCTGCCATCCTTCCTCTGAAATTTCACCCTCACTCTCCACCCCGAACACTCCCATTGTGTGTTGGCTGTAAAGTTTGGTCCTTGTCATTTCTCTTCCTAATTCTCCCTCACCAATTTTTCCGGATTTTTTGTAAAATCCAATTAGGTTTCTCATCGAAGATCACGATCTCCTTCTGCCCGAAGAAAGTAAGGGGCCGTCCCATACCACAATATATTAGATTCCACGAGTGAGAAAACTGACCGAATCGCTAAGGTATTATTTAGGTGTTGGCCGTGCGGATATTCGCCATCATCCATGTGGATTTTAATGCCATCCTGTGCCGTCGTAAGAATTCGAGAGGCTCTAGCTAATCTGACCACGAATGCCTCCCCTTTTTGCTCAGAGACAATCCATATTTCGGGTAAAGCCAGCCCGGACCACTCTGAAGGCCACTATCGCAGCTTTCAGAAATCAGGACTCGGGAACCCCATAATGCATTGCGAAAATGGCGATGTGTCTTTGTCCTGGTTGTTCAACAAATTCACGTTAGAATTAATCCGCACATCCTCCACCAGAGATGACTCTTCTCGATCTGAACACCCCAGATATCGACAAACGGGAAGTGGTTCGAAAAGTTCAGTCCGACCTGGAACACAAAATGATTCCGGTCACGGCACAGCCCACCTCACCGAACGAATTTGACACTAAAGCCTGGAATCAGGAAGAGGTCAACAGTTATATTGTGAAACCTATTGAAACCGATTGCCAATAAAAGCCATGATAAAACTAAAATTGTATCGGTTTACATTACCTCTCCATCCAAGACTGGACAAAAGACACAAACTGGAAAATCCCGGGATGATGCAGGGCCTTTTTAATGCTTGACGAATACATTTTTTCATCCCAGCGCATTCACAGTCTTTCCACTTCCATTCATGGGATCTCGGTCAAACATGCCAATCCGTATTGAAAAATCTCAACTCACTACTCTCAGAATTTTTATCGTGGAAGATAGCCCAAGTGACCGATCCACCTATACTCGGTGGATCCGGCGCACAGCCCCGTCTCGCCTCGACATTCAAGAAATGGAAACAGGGGCCCAAGCCTGGGAAGCCTGCAAGATTTCCCCTCCTCACTGTCTGCTTGTGGATGACCAATTGCCGGATATGACCGGATTAGAATTTTTGGCGAAAGTACGGGGACCACACTCACAGTCAAAGGGGCCCATCATTTTTCTCACCGGTTACGGTAACGAAGAAATTGCGGCTCAGGCAATCAAACTTGGCGCACAAGAGTATTTCAACAAAAACACTCTTTCGGAAAAATTCCTCTGGCATCATATGGAGCAGGCGATTGAGCAGTGTATCACCATACCTCGCATACGCTCTCTTGAACGTCAGTCCAGCATCATCTTGCAATCATCCAGCGATGGAATCCTTGTCGTCGGACATGACGGCCTGATCCGTTTTTCCAATCCTGCAGCCGAACAGCTCTTTCAAAAGACATCCGAACACCTCACCGGATCCCCATTTGGTTTCCCGGTCGCTGCAAACCAGACCATGGAAATAGAAATCATGAGCGAACCCGGTCGACCGACTCCTGTAGAAATGCGAGTGGTCCCTATTGAATGGGATGGAGAGCCCGCTTTTTTAGCCACTCTCAGGGATGTAACAGAACAGCGAAGAGCCGAGGACGAGCGACGCCGTCATGAAATCGAACGGCAATACTCACAAAAGCTGGAAAGCCTGGGGGTACTCGCCGGAGGGATCGCGCATGATTTCAATAATCTCCTAATGACTATTGTGGCCCGCTCCGGCCTCGCACTTCGCTCCCTTCCTCCTGACGCACCGGCTCGAGAGCACTTGGACTTCATTGAAAAAGCCGGTCTTCGCGGTGGGGAATTGGCCAATCAAATGTTGGCATTTGCCGGACAGACCCGCTTGGATTTTCAAGTCATCAATATTTCAAACCTTCTTGGGGAAATGGCCCCTTTCCTCCGGGCAACCCTTTCAAAACGATCCACGTTCGAATATGATCTCGCCCCCTCCCTTCCACCGATTCGAGCTGACCAGGCTCAATTGCGCCAAATTATAATGAATATCGTGGTTAACGCATCAGAATCATTTGGAGAAGAGGATGGGGTCATCAGCATCCGTACATTCGACTGGGAGCCGACAACAGAGAATTTTCAGAGTTGGTATGTTATAGGGGAGCTCCCGTATAGCCGGGGTGTGGCCTTAACCATTCAGGACACCGGGTGCGGAATGGCGTCCGACACGATTCCAAAAATTTTTGACCCATTCTTTTCGACCAAACTTCCTGGGCGAGGACTGGGACTCGCAGCACTTCTTGGACTCGCTCAGGCCCATGCCGCCTCCATTGCCGTCCGAAGTCAACCAGATGTCGGGACAGAATTTACGTTACTGTTTCCCGCCACCACGCGCAGTCCTTCAACAAAGAAGGGGCCGGTCTTCTCAATTCCAACTCAACATGCCTCACCGACCAAAAAACCCATGGTGTTGGTGGTGGATGACGAAGAGGATGTTCGCGTGGCCTGTTCTATGATCTTTGAAGAAATGGGATTACAAACCTTAGTCGCCTCGGATGGACAAATCGGCATTCAAGTCTTCCAGCAACATCAGCAGGAAATTATGGTCGTACTCTTAGATCTCACCATGCCCAATATGGATGGTCAACAATTCCTCGAACACATTCAAGGACTTAACGCAACGATTCCGGTGATTTTATCAAGTGGGTATTCCGAGGAAGAAGCGATGAAAAGATTTCACAACCCGAACATGGCTGCATTTATTCAAAAACCCTATCAAGTGGAAACACTCATCGCCAAAGTCGAAGAAATCAGGCAAAAACAGACGACATCTTCCAACAACCCTGGCCTTTAGAAACATATCTTCCATCTTCCACCAGGCAGCTTATAACGATAGCCTCCGCTCAAGATGCGCCCGAGGGTCGAGGACAGTCCCACATTAAAATGGGCCTCCACAAAATCAGGATCAATCTATAAGGCTGCGTCAAACGACTCAAAGGCTTTCATCCATTGGCCAGCCTGTTCCCAATCAATACCGGTCAGATTCAAGTCAATAGCCATGGGCAGGGAAGCCAGAGGAATAGTCCCGGGTAAACAGCCACCCACCTCAACTAACCAGCACTGGCCGCCAGCACAACTGCCTTTCTTCGTGGGATGTATTCATGCTACATACTTGCACTCGTAATTCGACCATGCATTCTCTCTATTCATCCGAAATAACAGGGCCTCCACATGACCCATTCCCATGACATCATCATAATTGGAGGGGGGTCGGCGGGCTATGCCGCAGCACGCATCGCCCAAGCGGAAGGGGCAGACGTCGGCATCGTCGATCAGGGTCCGTTAGGTGGCCTCTGCATCTTACGAGGATGTATGCCCACCAAAACCATTCTCCGCTCCTCCGACCTCGCGGCGCTCATCCGTCGTGCGCCGGAATTCGGTCTTCAATCATCCAGGCTCCAGGTGAATCTGCCAGAAATTATTGATCGAAAAAATGAGTTAATTAAGGGATTTGCTGAAGATCGCATCCAAGCACTCCACCATCCGCGATTTACCCTCTATCAAGAATATGCTCACTTTGTTTCGCCAACGATCATTCAAGTCGGCCAACAGCAGCTATCGGCACAAGCGTATATCATCGCTACTGGATCCGTGGTATCGCGCCCCGACATTCCAGGATTAGAAGAAACCGGCTATCTCACGAGTGATGAGGCACTCGAGCTTCATTCACAGCCTGAATCCATGATTGTTCTGGGCGGCGGACCGGTCGCGTTGGAACTCGCCCAGTTTTTTTCCCGCATCGGGGTCGCAGTAACCTTGATTCAACGAAGCAACCATATTCTCTCCGACACAGACGAAGATCTCGTTCAACCAGTTGAAGCTCATCTTCGAGCCGAAGGAATGACCGTCTATACCAATACATGCCTCCAACAGGTCAAGGCATCTGGAGAAATGAAAACGGTTCACTTTCTTCATCAAGGTCAACCCCGCCAAGTCACCGCCACGTCAATCCTCCAGGCACTAGGCCGCCGCCCCAATATCGACGGCCTCAATTTGGACGCGGCTCAGATTGCTCACCAACCAAACGCCATTTTAGTGAACAAGGAAATGAGAACATCCCAGCCGCATATTTTTGCCGTTGGAGATGTCAACGGCGGCTATGAAATCGTCCATATCGCCATCGAAGAGGGCGAAATCGCAGGATGGAACGCAGTTCATGCGAATCTACCTCCCAAACATTTTTCTGACCGTCTTAAAACCCAGGTTGTCTTTACTGATCCCCAGGTGGCCAGCGTGGGATTGTCTGAACGGGAATGCCTTGACCGTCAACTCCCCTATCTTGTCGCTTCCTACCCCTTTAACGACCATGGAAAGTCTCTCTGCCTGGGTGAAACGTATGGTCACGTGAAAGTGCTCTGTCATCCTCAGTCTGGTGAGATTCTCGGTGGCCATATCGTCGGGCCGGAAGCTTCTGAACTCATCCATGAACTGATTGCCATCATGCATTTTCATGGGACGGTTCACGATCTTCTCCGCATACCTCATTACCATCCCACGCTTGCTGAAATTCTCACCTATCCGGCTGAGGAACTTGTCGGAAAATTACCTTTCGCGTAACTTTAGCAAGCATTTGCAAGATATCCTTCCTGTTCAAACAGCTCGTACAAGCGTCAATCCAGAATGGAACGGGCAACTCTTCCTCTGAAATTTTCCCCGTAACAAATGGCGCAACATCGTGACTACAACTCTATATCGTCAAAGACACCTCATGGCAAACAGGAATAGAGTTAACCATCTCTATAGCCTTGACCCACTAGGAATTTTAGCGATACCCGGTTTGTCAATTAATTCATTGCCAAAAACATGACTGGAGAATTCCCATGAAAACCCACATAATGGAGCCTCACATGTCCCATCCATCAACCACGCCAACCGACGCACCCAATTCATTGACGGGAAAGATTCTCATCGGGTGCATTCTGCTGGCAGGGATCGGTGCCTTTTTATATTTTGATCTTGGCCAATATCTCTCTCTGGAGGCCTTAAAAGCGAACCGGGACACTTTATTATCTTACACGGCCTCCCATTATGAAACAGCCGTTGCCGTCTTTATTCTTGCCTATATTCTCCAGACCGCCTTCTCGCTTCCCGGTGGAGCGATCTTAACGTTGACGGGGGGATTCCTCTTTGGAAGTCTGATGGGAACCCTATTCGTCAACATCGGAGCCACCGCTGGAGCGACGCTCGCCTTTTTGGCGGCCCGTTATCTGCTCCACGATTGGGTGGAGCGAAAGTTTGGCGACCGACTCGGCACCATACAGGAAGGATTTGCCAATAATGCGTTTAGTTATCTTATGACGCTTCGACTCATTCCTGCCTTCCCATTTTTTCTCGTGAATCTGGTCTCCGGCCTCACCCGTGTCAACCTCGGCACCTATGTTTTGGCGACGTCCATCGGCATCATTCCCGGCAGCTTTGTCTTTGCTTTTGCCGGTCGCCAATTGGGCACCATTAATTCTTTGAGCGAAATTGCCAGTCCACCGGTCTTACTCGCCTTTACGCTCCTAGGCCTGTTGGCCCTCATGCCGGTGGCCTATCAGAAATGGAAGAAGCCTCAAAGCGGGGTCATCGATACTAAATCGTAAATAATTTGAATCTTTACCAAACCAGAGGCCTCAGATGAACACTACACAATCACCAGTCCATAACGGTTTCGTCCTTCCCCAGGACCAATATAATCAGGAATTGGTCAACAATGTGCATCCCCCTCAATGGCGCAATCCCACGCCATTCGGACAATATAATCTCGTTATCATCGGGGCCGGAACTGCCGGCTTGGTCACCGCCGCGATTGCATCAGCTCTCGGAGCCAAAGTGGCGTTGATTGAACGACACCTGATGGGCGGAGACTGCCTGAACGTGGGATGCGTGCCGTCCAAGGGTATCATTCGGGCCGCCAAAGCCTGGAACGCTGTCAGAGAGGCGGAGCAATTTGGTGTACATATTTCCGGAGATATCAAACGGGATTTCGGTGCCGCCATGGCCCGCATGCGAAAACTGCGGGCAAGGATCAGTCATGTCGACTCAGCTCATCGATTTACCAAGCTTGGAGTCGATGTGTTCATCGGCAACGGCCGGTTCACCAGCTCAAGCACGATTGATGTGGATGGAACCACAATTCAATTTACCAAAGCGGTCATCTGCACGGGAGCCCGCGCCACTGCTCCACCGATTCCAGGCTTGGCCAACACATCCTATCTCACCAACGAAACCATCTTTTCCCTGACGGAACTTCCTCCGAGGCTAGGGGTCATCGGTGCAGGTCCCATTGGCTGTGAATTGGCCCAATCATTTGCCCGATTCGGCAGCCAGGTGTTTTTGGTGGAAGCGATGCACGGCATCCTTCCCAATGAAGATCGCGACGCGGCCGACATTGTGGAGCAATCGATTCTGCGTGACGGGGTGCAACTGCTCTGTTGCGGCAAAGACTTGAATATTCTCCCAGACAAAGGCGCCAAGCATCTGACGGTTGATTCGCATGGCACCCATTACGACATCCCGGTTGATGAAATTCTGGTGGGCGTCGGCCGCAGTCCGAACATTGAAGGATTGGAACTAGAGGCCGTTGGGGTCGAATTCGACAAAACCGGAGTCAAGGTCAACCCTCGGCTTCAAACCAGCAATCCCAAAATATTTGCGGCAGGAGATATCTGCTCCCCGTTTAAATTCACGCATACGGCTGATGCCCAAGCGCAAATCGTCATTCAGAACGCGCTATTTCCCCATCCGTTCGGCCTTGGTTACGGCAGCACGGACCAACTGGTAATTCCCTGGGCAACCTATACCCAACCGGAAATTGCCCATGTCGGCCTATATGAAAAGGATGCGAAGGACAAAAACATTCCGATCGACACCTTCACCTTTCATCTCAATGAAGTCGATCGAGCCATTCTGGATGGAGAGGAGGAAGGCTTCGCCAGGGTACACGTGAAAAAAGGAACGGATAAAATAGTCGGAGCCACCATCGTAGCCTCCCATGCGGGCGATATGATTAGTGAATTTACCCTGGCCATGAAGGGAGGCCTGGGCCTCAACACCATCGCCAGCACGATTCACCCCTACCCGACTCAAGCAGAAGTCGTCAAGAAGTCGGCGAATGCCTGGCGAAAAACCACGCTAACGGAAGGAAAAAAACAGTTACTCCGAAAACTCTTTGCATGGACCCGGTAAGATCGAATTCCATCAGTAACCCCTCACTCTCCTCATGGTGGCCTTTTGACAAGCTCATGGCGAACCGAGTCGGTCAACGAATTTTCCGAACACCTCTCAAGCTCATTTCGAGACTAGGCATGTCACTCACCACATTCCGACGCGCCTTCTTCTACCTTCTCACACTGGCCTTGGGCCTCATAGACCTGACCCATTCGACCTCGGTCATCGCAGAAGGCCCTGACCAACTGGTCGTCGGCAACTTCTCGCTCGCCACTCCGGGAGAACCATTGCCTCAAGGGTGGAAACCGCTGACCTTTGACAACATCCCCGAACATACCCAGTATGACCTGGTCAAAGATGAGCAGCAGGTGGTGGTCAAGGCCATCAGTCGTCAATCCTCCTCAGGCCTGATACGGGAGATCTCGATCGATCCAAAAGAATATCCGGTGATTGAGTGGCGATGGAAGGTCGAAAATATTCTTCAGAAAGGTGATGTTGCCCAAAAATCAGGAGATGACTATCCGGCGCGGCTCTACATCACCTTTCAATATGACAGCAGTCAGGTCGGATTTTTTGAAAAGGCAAAATTTGAAACCATCAAATTGCTTTATGGCCAATACCCCCCGATTGGAGCCATCAATTATATTTGGGAAAGCAAAAGCCCCATCGGCACGATGGTCCCCAATCCTTATACAGATCGGGTGTATATGTTCGTCACGCAAAGTGGAAGTGCTAACTTAAATCAATGGGTAACTCAGGAACGCAATATCTATGAAGATTACAAGAAAGCATTCGGAGAAGATCCTCCAAATATCTCAGGAGTCGCCATTATGACCGACACCGACAATACCAGGGAATCCGCCATCGCCTATTTTGGAGATATTGTGTTTAAAAAATCCGTGAAGGAATAAGGGGAAAATGTGAAAAGTATTAGGGCAGGAGAGAAAATTCTTCAATCAACCCAAATCAGGAAATCCTTGCACTGTGCTTCTCACGCCTCGTGCGTTCTCTACCCAAACATTGATTGTCAATAATCCGGCTCATTCCCGGTCTTCCATTTTATGTTGCAACCCGCGCTAGGTTTTTGCACTACGGAAACGGGTTTCTTATCCAGAACAGCCTCTAAAGCTGTCCGCAAATCCTGCCCGGTCACAGGCTTCTCATTTCCCGGTCGACTATCATCCAATTGCCCCCGATACACCAGTTTTCGTTCTTCATTAAACACAAAGAAATCCGGAGTGCAAGCGGCCGTCAAGGCCTTCGCCACCTCCTGAGATTCGTCATAACAATAGGGAAAGCGAAAATCCAATTCCTGCGCCATCTCCTTCAGGCTTGCGGGGGAATCCTGGGGATAATTTTTCACATCATTACTACTGACCGCCACGATCCCAACATTTTTCTTTTGAAAGTCCCGACCGAGTTTGGCCAATTCCTCCTGCACATGAACCACATAGGGGCAATGACGACAAATACACATCACCAGAATCGCGCGTTTCGCTGCAAAATTTTCAGGGGACACCAGATGACCGGTCCGGACATCCGGTAGTTCAAAGTGAGGCAAGGGCGTCCCCAGCGGGAGCATCGTCGAATCTTTCAAGGCCATGATTGCCTCCTTCAATCAAAACAGGACGATTAAAACAAGAGGGGTTGTGACAATCCATAATCCTTATCCACCAAATTGGGTCGAAATGGAGAATGAGCAATCGCACAGACCATCATCCGGTAGATTATTCGTTTTCAGATCTCACGGAAGATTGGGGTTGATGCTGTTTCCAATTCCGAAACCGTTCAAGCAGTTCCTCCTTTACATGTTGGGGGACGGGCTCAGGAGGCAATTGTCGTAAGGTCGCAATGGTATGTTTCATCTGACGTAAATAATTACGGCAGGCAAAACACAAGCCCAAATGGATTTGAAATCGCACTCGCTCGCCAAGATTCAGGGACCCATCCAGGTAATCCGTGATAAGTTGCGCGATTTCCTGGCAGGAAAAATTTCCCGCCATATATCGCATAAGTTTCTGCTTCAAATTCGTATCCATTGTCGTTACGTGTTATCCCCCTCAACATAGGGACTGAGCTCTCGGCGCACTTTAGTGCGCGCTCGGTGTAACAGCACCCGTTGATTGGTCTCACTGATCCCAAGGATGTTACAGATTTCTTCCGAACTGACACCCTCGATATCGCGCAGGGTCATCACCTGCCGCTGCGTAGCCGGCAAGTTTTCAATCGCGGTTTCAATGGCTACTCGACATTCCTTCGAAAGCAACGCCCGTTCTGGCGTATCCGGTTCCCACGCGTTAGGGGGGTCTTTCCAGTGACCCATTCGGGAACCCTCCGAGATAAACAAGGAATCCTCTAAGGAAAGGCCTTCATCCGAAGACGCACTCAATCCAAACGGCTCATAGCGATTTTCCCGTATCCCTCGCGTTTTCGCCCGGTTCGTCAAAATTCGGAAGAGCCAGGTCTTAAAAGACGATCGACTCTCAAACCGGTGGATCCCTTCAAACACCCCCATCCAGGTTTCCTGAACGACTTCTTCGGCCACGGCCCGACTCGGCACAAAGGACAAGGCTAACCGCAACAACGAACCAGAATACCAATCCATCACCGCCGCGAACACCTGTTCATCACCAGCTTGAAGAGCCTGAACGAGCCCTGGCTCATCAAGCTTCAACGTATCGTGCAGAGTGTGGGAAGAGGGAGAAATTGGCAACCTCTGAGAAGATCAAAAGACATCAAACCCGAACCATGAGATTATCCTCAGCTTGACAGTGACAATCAAGGGTTTCCTGAAAAGAACCCTCGGATAGGAAAACCGGTCATTCTAAACAGGCACAAGAAACCAGCAGGGGAAAATCGGCAGGCACTGCAGATTGACAGTCAAACGCGGCGTTGGAAAATTGTAGGAACGAAGGGAAAAAAGATGAAGAGACAACCGGTGGACTCCCGATTGCGTTACGTATCCTGGAAGATTTGGGCAAGAATACCGGTGCGAGTGGTTGTTTTCGTTTTTTTCAGAAGATGGCGAACGTGTTCTTTCACCGTATGTTCGCTTATCTCCAGATGTCGAGCAATCTCTTTATTGGTCCACCCCTCACTGATATATTTCACAATTTCTACTTCCCGACTCGTCAAACGATACTGCTCTTTGGCCTGATTAGGCACCACTCGACGTTCACGTCCGATTTTCTCCATAATGATGAGCATACAGGCTTCATCTTTTTCTGTATGGGCCGCTAATGGAAAACCACGCAGTAATACAGGCGATCTCCCATCACCCGTCACTCGTCGTAACTCGTGCTGGCCTTCGGCCATCTGGTTCTCCGGACTGTCTAATAGTGTCCGAAGGGACCCACATAACTCCAGGACCTCGGCGGGCCACACACCTCGCGCCTCGGCATCATACGCGTCTCCCATGATCTGGCGGCTTAACGCCTCTGCCTCGGTGTTCATAAACAACACGTCCCCGGATCCTGAGAAGAGCAACACCCCGGGAATTGATCGTCGGTCGGCAATCTCTTGGAGCCGGGACAGGCCACCTCCGTCGGTGGACTTTGGAACAGTCGTGCAAGGAATTCCGATAGATCGTCGACTCAAGGTGTACTCCGTGGATCGGGTTATGCAGCGATGTAAAATCCCCTCACAACCATCTGCAAGGGGGTAACAACTCACGATGCTTAGATGCACCGCTACCGCTACCTATGATCTTATTGAACTGTTGTCGGATTGTGGCAGGAGAAACTTAAATAAACAGAGGGGGACGATGAAGAAAATCCCCAGGATGCTGAAGAGGAGTGTGACGATGGGAGACTGAAGCCATTCTTGCTTCTGCCCCGTACAGCAAACAGGACAAAACGAGTCTCCCAGAAAAGTGTTTTTTTTGAGCCGGTATACGGTTGAGAAAAAACACGCGGCCGCGGTCACAGCAAGAGCACTGGACCTACCCCATTCTGCAAAGCCAAAATCAGGAGATGGTACAAAGACTCAAAACACCAATGACCGATGCTCGAAAAATGACACACGGTCCAATCAATTCCGGCATTGCTCCAAAACTGAAGAGCTTAAAACCTGGCAGCCGTCAAGGTCACATCCGCATCGCTCCATACCTGGCGAAACGACTGAAGGGCACTTTCAGCCTCATCGGTTTTTCCCTGGGCGCGCAAACTCTGTTCCAACCCGAAAAGCGCCCACCCGTTTTGGGGATGATCCTGGAGATCATCTCGAAATGTGCGCTCTGCTTCGACAGCGTTTCCAGCCTCCAGAAGCACCGCACCCAACACCTGGCGGGACGAGAGATACCAATCCTTTGGTTCCGTATAATTCAAGCCATCTTCAAGTTCGACTGCGCGCTGCAACTCACGCACGGCCTTCTCGAAATTTCCATAACCTGCCGCCATTTCTCCTGCCAGAACAGCCTCAGCAATGGCCAGAATATCGGCGATATTATTCAGATCCAGAATGGTCAGCTTGGCCACCGCAGGGTTACGGGCAATCTCCGCGAGCTTCATAGATTCCTGTTGGGCAGCCTCCAATTTCCCTTGACGCACCAATGCCAACCCACGGGCGTAATGCCAGATGGCCGTGGGATACCGTAAATCCACCGGAGGCTTGGGCTCTGCGAGAATGTTTGTCCATTGCCCGAATGCGATTTGGGTATAGAGAGGAATAGTCCAAAAATGTTGCATGGTGCCCGCGATGCCGGGAGCGCGCATCATCTCCGACTTGACGGACGCCGCGGTATCCAACGCCGCCTGCATCGCCAACTTCTGTTGCCCGAGCTTTATCGCCGCCGCCCAGAGGAAATGTGAATTGTGGGGAACATAGGCCGCCGTATATAGACTTTCCTCATGAGCATGGTTCAAATAGTACTCATCAACTTTAACCGCATGTTGATTGGCCAACACGGCATCCCGATACCGGCCGACACGGATATAGATATGGGCGGGCATATGCACCAGATGTCCTGAGCCAGGGACAAGAGCGGGTAATCGTTCGGCACTGGGTAGAGCCTTCTCGGGATGCGGCGAGGCTTCCATGAGATGAATGTAGAGATGATTGGCCAACGGATGACTGGCCGATTGGTCTAACACGGTCTCCAACCTCGACACAATTTCCGGGGTCCAGGGTTGAGGCTCTCCTCCCCTGGTCCAAAAATTCCAGGGGTGCAGGTCCATCAGCGCTTCAGCTAACAAAGCGCCAATGGCCGGGTCATCGGGAAACTGCTGGGCAACCGCCCGCATGGCCTCGGCATAGGCCAGATCAAGGGGCGATCTATCGGCTATCACGTCTTTGGAGTAGCGCATGGCTAATGCCTGAATGAGCGCGCCTTCTTTTTCGGTGGTCTGGTCTTTCAGTGTTAAGGCCTTCTCCACCGCCGCAAAGGCCTGAGGAACAACCGAAGAATCCATGGGGGCATTGATATTCGGACCGAGCACCAATGCCTCACCCCAATAGCACATGGCGCAGTTCGGATCTCGCCTCTGTGATTCCCTGAAGGACCTGGCTGCTTCGGCATGATTAAAGCCAAATGACAGGATGAGTCCTTGATCGAAATATCGCTGCGCCATCGCTCCATTGGAGGAGATCGGAAAATGATGTTTCCCTAAGCCCTCCTGAAGCAGAACCGGCTCTGCCAAGGCAGGACCATACAAGGCCACAATTCCCAGAACCATGGACATCATGACCCGAATATACGTGTTCATTGCATTCCTCCTCTTTTCACCATCCTAGCACCACATCTCCCACCATCGCCTTTCTTAGCGCAATTTCCCTTTTTGGCGCAACCCATTTTCCTGGGCATTCTTTAGCCATTCATATATCTCTCAAGAATACCATCCTGATCGCTCCCCATGTAGTCATCCCGTCACTTTTCCGGTAGGCTATCTCGCGTAGACACCCGGCCAACACCTTTCCCTGGAGATCCAGACATGTTTGGAACGGACATCAGCATGGATTTAGTCATTCAGTCCGGATTACAAACCGCCAGCGCATTACTGATTCTGGCAATCGGGGACTTCCTGGCCAAATCAGCCGGTCAGTATACTCTTCGCTCCTTAGAAAAAATTGAGATGGATGGCCCCCCCTATACGAATAATCAAGGGCGTCATATTTCTGTTCACCCTGCTGGTTGTGCTTCAACAATTGGGGATTCAGATTTTCCCCCTGATCGTCGGCCTCGGCGTCGCCGGCGTCGGTATCGGGTTGGCGTTACAAGGCGTGTCCCTCAACCTCTTCGCTGGACTGATTTTTATCTTCATCAAACCGTTTCGTATTGGAGAATTTATCGATATCCTTGGCGAGCACGGGGAAGTTAAAGCAATCGACATTTTCACCACCAAGTTACTTCATCTGGATCGTTCCATCGTCGTGTTTCCCAATCGGAAAATCATTGGCGAAATCTTGCATAACTATGGAAAAATCCGCCAACTCGACCTGATGGTTGGCGTGGCCTATGCGACCGATCTGACCCAAGCCCAGGCTGCGGTGCAAAAAATAGCCGCGGGCAACCCACGCATTTTACAAGTTCCGGAACCGGTCATTGGCATTGCCCTTTTGGGAAATTCGTCAATTAACATATCCGTCAAACCATGGGTAACCATCCCGGATTATGTGCCGGCCCAAGTTGAACTGTATCAGACCATTGTGGAAGAGTCTCGAACTGCAGGCATTCAGATCCCCTTCCCACAGCGGGAGATCCTGATGCTCAAGGCGGAATAGGCCGCTAGGCGACCAATCCCTTGAAAAGTGCAGCTTCAAAAAATCTGATGGCGTAAAAGACCGCCTCCTCGCGAGAGAGGAAGGCCCAGAAAGGATTGTCTCGATGACCTACGTGTATTTGTTCCTGGCAATTGTGGCGGAAGTGATTGCAACCAGTTCACTCAAAGCTTCTGAGGGTTTCACCAAATTAGGCCCCAGCCTGTTAGTCGTCTTTGGATATGTCGCGGCATTTTTTCTTTTAAGTCTTGTGTTGCGAACCATGACGGTCGGCATCGCCTATGCCATCTGGTCAGGAGTCGGCATCATTCTTCTGGCAATCGTGGGTGCAGTCGCCTTTCGAGAAATTCCTGATATGCCGGCAGTCATTGGAATGGGACTGATTATCGCCGGCGTGATCGTAATTCATGTGTTTTCACAAACAGTCAGGTTGTAATGGGAAATGGCGCTATCGTAAAACCCAGTGCTTTTTTCGAGAAAACCACACCATGTCGACCGCAAGAATAAGCATCAGGTGCATCACGAGCCGATACCCCCACCACCATTCCCATTCCAGCATCAATTATTTCCAGATGGGATATCCGGCATACAAAAAGTGATCGTTTCAAGTATCTAAGAATTGAGGCCTCCCAACATCATAGAATGGATGACACGACTCTCTATCCCGATGAGGTTGCGCATCATCCTTAACATTTCCTTTGTCTCTTCCATGGGCTGCTCGGCTCTTTCCAATACATTCACTCTTTCTCTCCCTAACTCTCCTGAGAACTTTTCCCATGAGGCCTTTCATCAAGCACCCATCGCTCATGTCAAGAAGGGCGCTGTAGGCTATCCCCAACTCGCTCGCGATTCACACTTCAAACGTTATATTCACCATATTCACCTCCTTCAACAATCGCACCCCGGCAACTTCCGACTCCCTACCACGGCCTAGCATTTTGGATTAAGGCCTATAAGGCCTTTTCCATCAAGGGCATTTTCAATGGAGATTCTCCAGTCATCTATTCCTCGCGGCGCGTTGCGGCCTTTACAACACCTCTCTTCCAACTCTGCGTATCAAGCCGGAGGAATTCGCCATCGCTTCGCTGGAAAGATTGGCTGTTACGAATGTCCTGGTTGGATCATCTCCAATGCACACATTCACTATCGTCTATAGAGATCAGGCCTTATTCGTGAGACAAGGCCTGTTTACTCAATTGGGGGGATATCCCATGCAAGCAGTCCTGAAAGATGTGGTGCTTGGCCAGAGCCTCCTGACAGGAACGACTCACCGACCTTGGACTTTGACGGTCATCACCGATTCCTGGAAAATTGTCAAAATGGGAATATGGCGAAGTTTTATTCGCGTCCTCATGATTATCCTGCATGTGGAATTTGGGTTGCCAAAAATTTTCCTTCTGCTTTTTTCCGTGACGGCCGCTGAACCCCGCTCACTTGTCTCATTCTGCTGAACATCCATCATGGTGTGGTCGATACGAGGAAACTCCTTCGAGCAAAAGCCAACGCTCAAGAATTCACCACAATAAACACATCCTCCACTGGACGGCATGCTTTCCTGGCATTAGCCCGGTCGGGTTCCTGAAGAAATTCTCCAAAAAACCTCAAGAACTCAGGTGGCCTGCACCGATATATTTTCCATAGGAGATTGCATGATGAGCCATCACCACGAACCCATGCCTCATACGGAAGATTTACCAAACTTCCTTCGTGAATTCGATGACAGCGATTTACAGCGCTACACCTGCTTCTCCAGCGAATTCCGCGATCAACGGATGGAAGCCGGCTCAATGGCGGAGGCTGGATTTTGGAATACCATCGTGAACCTATGCATTGATGAGCGGATGCGGCGGGACCAGGATATTAGACGATTAGAATACATGTATCGAACCGGCGTAGATCCTGAACATCACTCCTGACAGATTTAACCACGTCACTTTCCCTCTTCCGGATTCTCTGTCTTCCAGGCCTCTATTCGATGCCGGGCTTTTTCGGCAAATTCACTCTCAGGATGTTGATGAATAATCTGTTCGTACAATTCCTGAGCATGGGATCGATTATGCTGTTGCTCCTCAAACTGAGCCGTCTCAAATAATTGGCGAGGATCTTCGCCGCAACCCCAAACCATAAAACAGAACACACCAAGCCCGACCCACCGATAACAGACTTGAACGCTGGATAACATGTTTTTCATCGAGAATTTCTCCTCCACAGAATACAGCTCATACTAAGGAACGCGCAATAAACCGCCGATACACATCCTCATGCTCGCTGTGACCAACATTCATCATTCACATCTCCAACTTCAGGAAGGCCGGTTGACTTATGCATGCTGAAGACGAACTGCTTGAATCGCTCAGAAGCTTTAACGATTGCGAAATTCGAGTGTATACCCGTTTTGCGACGGAATGGAGAGACCAACGGTTGACCGACGGGTCAGAGGCTGAAGTCTCGTTTTGGAATTCCGTGATCTCCATGCTGGTGGAAGAACGCCACCGCCGCAAAGAAGAAGTCCAGCGCCTTGAGGCCATGTTTCAAACCGGCCGCGATCCCGGGTAAGAGACCCGGGTGCCCGCCCCCTCCAACATTTTCCAGGAATGCCCTGAGCCCTGGGGTCCCTGCTTAGCTTTCAACACGATAGGCCCCTCTTCAATTCCCTTCCACATTGGTACCTCACTTAGCTGGCCTCAAGAACGGTTTCGTACAGGGCCTTCGTACGTTTAGCAATTTTGTCCCAGCCAAAGAGTTCTTCCGCCCGTCGTCTCCCGGCTTGCCCCATGGGCACCCGTAATTCAGGATCTCGCATCAGTTGATTCAACCGATCAGCCAAATCCTGTGCAAACCGGTCAGGATCTTTCGGGCTAAAGGGAGCTTCTTCAAATTGATCAACCGGCACCAAAAATCCGGTCTTGTCCTCCACAACGACTTCAGGAATGCCCCCCACGGCAGAAGCCACCACGGGCACTTCGCAAGCCATCGCCTCTAAATTGATGATCCCGAATGGTTCATAAATAGAAGGACAACAAAAAACCCCGGCATGAGAATACAACTCGATGAGGCTCGGTTTATCGAGAATATCCGGTATCCAATAAATATGCTTTCGATGAGCCGAAATCTGATCGAGGGCCTCCTTCATTTCCGCCGCCATGGCCGGTGTATCAGGAGAGCTGGCGCATAGCACCACCGGAAACTCCTCATCTAAATACGAAAGAGCTTGAATCAAATAGGTGATCCCCTTCTGCCTGGTCATCCTTCCCACAAATAAGACATAGGGTTGTCCGGTAGGGATCCCATATCGGATTAACACCTCCTCACTTTGGACCTTCCGAAATTCTTGCAGATCGATCCCGTTATGAATAATTTGAATCCGCTCTTCGGGAACCTGAAACAATCTGAGAATGTCCTTCTTTGTTCCCTCGGAAACGGCAATAATGGCATCAGCCATCTCCAGAGCCGTCTTCTCAACCCACAGAGAAAAATCATACCCGCCGGCTAATTGCTCCCGTTTCCATGGCCGGAGGGGCTCCAATGAATGCGTGGTGATAACGAGCGGAATGCCGTAATTGAGTTTGGCCATAATCCCACCCAAATGGGTATACCAGGTATGGCAATGCACCAGGTCCGCGCCCATCCCATCGGCATTCATTTGCCAACAGCGCTGCACAGCGCCAATGACCGAATGCAGAGGCTTGGGAGCCGCAAACGGAGTCTCTCCCAAAGGAATGCCATGCACAGTCAGATTGCCCTGTTCCAGGTGCTGATCGCCAAAACAGCGTACTTCGACGGACAGAAGATGTGATAATTCACGACTCAAATATTCCACGTGAGCCCCGGCGCCACCATAGGTGTAAGGGGGGAATTCATTGGTGAACATCAAGGCTTTCATGGGCAATCACACTCCATTATGATCATAAAGACTTCCAGCAGCCTGCTACATTAAAAGAAAATCCATAGGAAGTCACCTTCCTTTCCGAAAAAAGGTCAGGAGGATAATCCAGAGATCAGGTTCAAACAACGCACCACCGGCAGACCAACGACTTCCACCCTCAAATGTCCCATTCAAAATGGCGTGGGTGCGTTCTAATCTACGGCCGCAAAAAAATCGAGACTCCCTTGAAGTTTCAATAAAAGAAGACGCACAATTGGCGATCCGGCGAGAACCATATTGCCAAGCCGACGGATCTGCGATTACCGTGGGGCAAACAAAGGATATTAAAGGTTATAGACGAAGAAGGGAATGACAGACATGGGAGAATTTCAATACCAGGAGATATTTGAACATCAAGCAGATACGACCAGCTATCGAAAGCTCACGTCGGACTATGTGTCCACCACGAACTGTGAAGGTCAGGAACTCGTCAAGGTCCAACCCGAGGCCCTCACACTCCTGGCTCGCGAGGCCATGGATGACATCGCCCACTTGTTGCGACCAAGCCATCTGGCACAATTGGCCAAAATATTGGAAGACCCCGAGGCCTCGGACAATGACCGGTTTGTCGCGATAGAACTCCTCAAAAATGCCAACATCGCCTCTGCCCGCGTGCTGCCGGGCTGCCAGGACACCGGAACGGCCATCGCAATGGGGTATAAAGGGCAACAGATCTTCACCACCGGCGATGATGCCGAAGCCCTCTCCCGCGGGATTTTCGAAGCCTACGATACGCGCAACCTGCGGTATTCCCAGATGGCCCCACTCGACATGTACACGGAAAAAAATACCGGGACCAACCTTCCAGCCCAAATCGACCTCTACGCCAAGCCGGGATCGGAGTATCATTTTTTATTCATTGCCAAAGGCGGAGGGTCCGCGAACAAAACCTTTCTCTATCAAGAAACCAAAGCCCTGTTAAACCCCAAATCCCTGCTCGCGTTCGTGGCGGAAAAAATTCGAACGCTCGGCACCTCAGCCTGTCCGCCGTATCATCTGGCCTTTGTCGTGGGTGGCCTCTCTGCGGAATTCACATTGAAAACGGTGAAACTGGCCAGCTGCCATTTCCTGGATGATCTGCCCACTTCAGGCAACAACCAGGGGCGTGCCTTTCGAGACCTGGATCTGGAGAAACAAATCCTTCAACTCTGCGCCGAGACCGGCATCGGTGCGCAATTCGGGGGAAAGTACTTCGCTCACGACGTACGGGTTATCCGCTTGCCACGACACGGAGCCTCCTGCCCGGTCGGCTTGGGCGTCTCCTGTTCAGCCGATCGACAAATCCTCGGGAAAATCACCAAGGAAGGCATCTTCCTGGAACAACTCGAAACCAATCCTGCGAAATATTTACCCGATGTGACGGACGAAGACCTGGATGGACATGTCGTCAAAATCAACTTGAACCGGCCGATGGCAACCATTCTTGCAGACCTTCGCAAGCATCCCGTGGCGACACGTCTCTCCCTCACCGGTCCCATCGTCGTAGCGCGGGATATTGCGCATGCCCGAATTAAAGAACAGCTGGATGCCGGAAAAGGCGTGCCCCAATACCTGAAAGATCATGTGGTCTATTACGCCGGACCTGCGAAAAAGCCCCAAGGCCATGCATCGGGATCGTTCGGCCCCACCACCGCCGGGCGCATGGATTCCTACGTCGATCAGTTTCAAGAAGCAGGCGGGAGCATGGTCATGCTGGCCAAAGGCAATCGATCCAAGCAAGTGCGGGAGGCCTGTGGAAAGCATGGCGGGTTTTATCTGGGATCCATCGGTGGCCCGGCCGCGCGACTGGCCGAGCATAGTATCAAAAAAGTGGAAGTCTTGGAATTCGAAGATCTCGGCATGGAAGCCGTGTGGAAAATCGAAGTGGAAGACTTCCCTGCCTTTATCGTCATCAATCATGAAGGCAAGGATTTTTA
>BQIZ01000015.1 GCA_021604365.1 Nitrospirales bacterium | reverse complement strand
CGAATTTCATGACAGGACCGGAGCCGGGCATACTGGATTGGTTTACTATCCTCATCGGAGCCACAAGCGCGGCGATCCTCGCCATGCACGGCGCCAATTTCCTGGCCATGAAGACGGAGGGCGAGTTGCGAAAACGGGCGCGACGTGCTGCCTGGCTGACCGGATCGGCCGTGGTAATTCTGGTCGTGCTGGCCCTGACGGCCGTTCCCTTTGTCCAACCCTTATTCTATTTCAACTATGCCGCCCATCCCATGGGGTATGTCTTCCCTATTCTCACCATGGTGACGTTGTTGTTGGCACTTGAAATACGAAGGCGTGATAGCGATGCGGGAGCATTTTCCGCAACGAGTCTCTTGATCCTGACCATGCTGGCCAGCACAGCCTGGGGGTCATACCCGAACATCCTGATTGCGACGAGTGAGCCGGCGAACAGCTTGACCGTGACTAATGCCACAGCCGGCGTCTATGGCCTGCAGATCGGCCTTTGGTGGTTTCTCGTCGGGTTCATTCTGCTCCTTGTCTATCAAGCCTGTGCACATCAGGCGTTCTGGGGAAAGGTCAAGCTCGACGCCGATTGAATCTTTCCGTTCTGTATGATCCCTTTCCCCTGGACTTGCGAGCAGGGTCTCTCTACCATTAGCCTCTGAGCCAGGAGTCGCCACTTACCGGTTCTTCGAAGGTCGCCATACCTAGAGGACCAAATCTCCAAATGAACCGATTGGCAAACCTCCTGTCTATCATTGAGCTGGGTCAACCTTGGCTGTCCTGCCACTCCTGCTCGGGGGATGCATAGACTCTCTAGAGCAAGGGGTAATTGCAGGACCTTGTTGACGAAGGAGAAGGTGGTGAAAGCATGTACGACGCGGCATGGATTAAAGATGGCATTTAAATTGGTTGACAACCAGGAAACGCTTGGGCTCTCGTGTGCCCAATGTGTTTTCACGTGTAGGACAATATGCGGGGGATATTCACGTACTCCGAACTTTTCAACGGTGGACCCAAATATTGAGCGCATCGGTGATCGGCTAAGCTATGACCGGCAGACACTGCTTGCTGCCTCGAGAATGACATTCGCCCTGCGGCCACACAATTGCGACAGGCACTGAGAGAATGACGAATCGCAATTTCCAAGGTAACGCGTTTCCCGATTACCATACCGCTGCCTGTCCCGCCTGGTGCTGCCTCTGTATTCGATCCAAGTCGTGACGAAACTCCACAGGCTTCCAGAGCCACGACGAATCCGCTTATATTAAGCGAGGTAGCAGGGGGACTCTGGTTTCTGGCTCAAAGCGAACTGTGTTTATTCGTTCGATGAACACAGGGTACGTTTTCTGCGAGGCAGGCGTCGCATAACCCACCGTCGCGACGAGAGGCGAGAATGGTGAACTGTCTCAGGGCTCTTTCTCAGCATCGCCTAATCATGCCTCTAGGGCATACGTAGGCTCAAAATCCTTTCTACCCCCACGTCATCCATTCGATGACACGGAATCAAAACCATGATCAAAGCCATATTTGACGAGAAGTTTTTGTATGCGAGGACTCATGATGAAATCGAAAAACTCCTGCGCGACCTTCATGGATGCCTCTCGACAAGTCGACACTACCGCTTCCCCGAATAGGACCGGTATATGCATTCCGGCAGGATTTTCTTCAATGATGCGCACTTGCGGGTTGTTGATCGCATCCACGCGATAGATGATGCCCATGTCTGCCTTCCCTGTGTGAATCAGGTTCGCGATATCCTCAGCATGCGCTGCATGGACTAGCTTGAATCGGCTCTTATAGGCGGGATCGAGCTTGGCGAGTGCTTGTGCCGTGATTTCTCCCAGCGACGAAGTTTTCGGATTCCCAAGAGCCATGCGGATCTCTCCATTGGGCATCGCCTCACGAAAGGAGATCGGCATGACGCGCGAGGCCGATGACATGACGAGCACGAGAGAGGTCTGCGCGTAGATTCGAGGCCCTCCGTTGAGCGTCAGTCCCTTGTGTTGCAGCTTTTCGACTTCCCCAACCGCCGCAGGGAGAAACACATCGATCGGAGCTCCCTTTTCAATTTTCCGGCGAAATGTTTGCGACGGACCGTACACGACCTTTATGGCCGCATCATATTCTTTCTCGAACATCGGCACAATTTCCTGTAATGCTGCCCTCAAGCTTGGGGCAGCCCCAATGGTCAGAGCTTCAGCCTGAACAGGCTCTCCGGTTGCCGCGACACCGAGGATGCCAACAACCAGCGCTATCGCCATAGCAAAATTCCGAATTCCCATCATGATGCTCAACTTTCCGACCTCTAACGGTATTAGAGGTCTAATCCGCAAAATGAATAAACGAGGGTGAATCAATTTTCAAACAGATCCGCTGATCTTTGTGCGGCCTACTGCATAACTGCAGTTGATGTAACAGCAAGATAAATACCAATTGGGAAATGCTTCGATGGCCTATAGAAAATCGACGTAACCGCCATATTTTGAACCATTTCTCTATGTCTCCTTACCCGAGACAACGTTCTCTCGTCTGAAAAAATGGTGAGTATTCGCACAATGCACTCAGTGCAAAAACTCACACCGAATTCCTTATAGCTTTGCTTGTTCAACTCTTTTGACGTAGAGCTGACGACGACGGTTTGCGCCATAAAGTGCGCACGCTCTGCTCTGGTTAATCTGTGAAGATCAACCAATTTTAATTTGGTAAGGATTTTGCTAAGGGCTAGAGGGAAAGTTTTAGAGTTATGGTGCCCGGATCACAGAAACCAAAAGAGGTTGTTTAAATAAAATGGCATCCAACATGGGAGAAATTCCAACCGATTTTGGGAGGCTTCGCGCATGAACCAACTTGTCCTCATTGCCCTGCGACGGCCCTACACCTTCGTCGTCATGACCATCCTCATTATAGTATTGGGGATCAACACCATACGCCACATGCCGACCGACATCTTCCCCAATATCACGATTCCTGTCACCTCCGTGGTTTGGATTTACTCCGGCATGCTGCCGCAGCAGGTGGAAGGGCGCATCACCTATTTGTTCGAACGCTTTCTTACCTCGACGGTGGAAGGCATCAAGTACATCCATAGCCAATCCTACTTCGGCAGCAGCATCACGAATATTTTTCTCCAGGACGATGTCGACGTGGGGAGGGCCGAAGCGGATATCGTGGGCATTGCCCAAAACGTCGTCAATGCGCTGCCGCCCGATATTTCCCCGCCCATGGTCATGCGCCTCGCTCCATCCTCCATCCCGGTGGCCATGCTCCAAATTAGCTCCGATCACCTGACGCCCGCGGAACTTTACAATCTCGTCTACATGCGAATCCGCCCCTTGCTCGTGACGGTACCCGGGATCGTTCTACCGCACCCCTACGGCGGTCAGGACATGCAGGTCATGGTCAACCTTGATCAACAGAAATTGCTTGCCCGTCAGCTCACTCCGGCGGACGTTCACAATGCCCTCCAACAGCAATACCTCGTGCTGCCTTCCGGCGATGTGAAGATCAAGGAGACCGACTGGATCGTTATGACGAACGCGTCACCGTTGAAGATTGAGGATTTCGCCGATTTCCCGATCAAGCGGGAAGGCAACGCGTTTGTCTATTTGCGCGACGTCGCCACTGTTCGTCTCATGGGGCGGGTGCAACAGAACTCGGTCCTGGTGAAGGGAAAACAGACCGTCATCCTGGTCGCGATGAAAAGCACGGAGGCCTCGACTCTCGACGTCGTCGATGGGATCAAGAAAATGATCCCGCGCGCCGAGCAAATCTCTCCCGAGGGCGTGGAGATCAAGCTCGTCAATGACGCCTCGACTTTCGTGAAGGATTCGATCTCGGACGTCTTGCATGAAATGCTGATGGCCGGTGGGCTGGTTGGCCTCATCGTGCTGTTGCTGCTCGGCTCATGGCGTGCGACGGTCATTGTCTGGACCTCGATTCCGCTGTCCATTCTGACCGCCATCATCGGTCTTCATCTGCTCGAAGAAACGATCAACGTGATGACCTTGGGCGGGTTAGCGCTGGCTGTTGGCATTCTGGTCGACGATGCGACCGTGATGATCGAGAATATCGATCGCCATATCGAAATGGGTAAACCGCTCGAACAGGCTATCATCGACGCTGCCAATGAAATCGTTGTCCCGACCTTCGTTGCCACCCTTTGCATCGCGATCGTCTGGCTCCCGCTCTTTGAACTGGGCGGGGTTGCCGGCTACCTGTTTAAGCCCATGGCAGAGGCGGTCATTATTGCGATGCTCGCCTCCTTTATTTTTTCACGCACACTGGTGCCGACTATGGCCAAATATATGCTGAAGGATCACCATGTCGCAGCAGCATGAACCTCACGGAGAGCCCAATGCGAAAGGATCGCGGAATATTTTTGTCCGCTTTCAGAATGGGTTCGAACGCGCCTTCAATCGATTCCGCGGGGGCTACGGTGCGCTGCTCGAACAGGCTATCGCCAACCGTGGCGTCTTCGTGGCGATCGCTCTTGCCATCGCGGTGAGTTCCCTGTCCCTCTTCTTCTTCCTCGGGCGGGATTACTTTCCTGAGATCAGGTCGGACATCATGACGATGCATATGCGGGCACCGCTCGGGACGCGCATTGAGGTTTCAGGACGCATTGCCACGCTTGTCTCCAACAGCATCGAGGAGTTGCTGCCCGGTCATGTCGAAAATATCGTGAGTAACTGCGGCCTGCCGGTCGGACCACACAACCTTGCTTTCATTCCGACGCCGACAATCGGCTCCCAGGATTGTGACCTCACGATTCTCCTGAATGATGAAAAGTCACCGGTGTGGGAGTATCGGAAAATTCTCCGTAAGGGCTTAAGGGAACGCTACCCGGGAACCGAATTCACCTTCCAGCCGTCCGATCTCACCGCAAAAATTCTCAACTTCGGCGCGCCTGCGCCGATCGATGTGCAAATCAACGGCCCGGACATGTACCCCAATTTTGAGTATGCCAGAAAATTGGTGGGCAAGTTTCGCGAAATCCCCGGCGCCGCGGACGTGGTGATCCAGCAGACAATGGCCACGCCGACCATCATGGTCGAAGGCAATCGCACATTCGGACTCGGGGTTAACAGGTCCCTGAAGGATATGGCCGACAACGTACTCATGACAACTGCCGGGAGCCAACAGACCGACCAAATCTATTGGCTCGATCCCAGTACCGGCATGTCGTACCTGATCAATGTCTATACGCCGCAGCCTCAGATCAACAGCGTCAATAGTCTAAAGACCATTCCGGTCCAGGCCTCAAGTACTTCTTCGAAGGATCCGGAAGGGCAGGAGATGCAGCTCCTCGGCAATTTAGCCGACATTACCGCGACGGGCACGCCGGGCGTGATCACGCATGGGAACATTATGCCCCTGTTCAACATCTATGTCTCTGCCGAAGGGCGAGACCTCGGTGGTGTGCTGGCGGATGTCGAAAAGATTGCCAAGGACATGGAGGCCGAGATGCCTCATACCGCCGCGCTCGAAATCCATGGTCAGGCCTCCCTGATGCACGACGCCTATTTCGAGCTGATCGTCGGACTGTTCGCCGCGGTCATGCTGATCTATTTGCTGATCGTCGTCAACTTTCAATCCTGGCTGGATCCATTCATCATCATTACGGCCCTGCCCGGGGCGTTGGCGGGGATTGCGTGGGCATTATTTCTGACCCATACCCGTCTTTCGGAACCCGCGCTGACGGGCGCCATCATGACCATGGGCACCGCAACCGCCAATTCTATCCTCGTTGTGACCTATGCGCGTGATCAGCTCAAAGAGCACGGCGATGCGTTACGGGCCGCGGTTGAAGCCGGAACGACCCGCTTCCGTCCGGTGCTCATGACGGCTTCGGCCATGATTTTCGGGATGGTCCCCATGGCAACAGGGTATTCTGCGAATGCGCCGCTGGGTCGGGCCGTCATCGGCGGCTTGCTCATGGCCACCCTCTTCACTCTGTTTTTCGTGCCCTGCGTCTACGCAATTGTTTACAACAGGCGAGCGGCTCGTCAGAAGGACCATATACAAAATGAATAAGACCCTACGTGGAAGGCTCATGGTCATCTCAGCGGCACTGCTGTGTGTCCTCTACCTCGGCTATCGGGTTTATGAGAGCAAAAGCGACGCCTCTTTGCTACGCGAGGAGACGCACAAAAACGCCGTCTCCACCGTGGCCGTCATTTACGCAAAGCCGGTGCCGCCAACCGAGACCATTACGCTTCCCGGCAATATTCAGGCCTGGTTTCAGGCGCCCATCTACGCACAGGTCTCCGGTTATGTGAAGATGTGGTACAAGGACTACGGCGCCCAGGTGAAAAAAGGCGATATCCTCGCTGAAATCAACGCGCCGGCTCTCGACGCCCAATATGCACAGGCCAAAGCGGACCTGGAATCGGTGCGCGCCATCTATGCCCTCGCTGAAATCACCGCAAAGCGTTGGTTGGCCCTGCGCAAAAACCATGCAGTTTCCGAACAGTCGATCTCGGTAAAGGTGGCGGAGGCCAAAGCTGAATTGGCGAAGGTCAGGGCAGCAGAGCAGAACGTCAGAAACTTCGAGGCGCTGATTCGATTCAAAACCATTGTCGCGCCCTATGATGGTGTGGTGACCGTCCGTAATATTAATGTCGGTGATTACGTGAACAAAGAAGGCACGATTAGTTCTCCCGGTTCGGTCAGCAATCTCTTTACTGTGGCTGACGTGAGTTTGCTGCGCCTCTTTGTCTCCGTGCCGGAATCGTTCGGGCCCTTCCTCCAGCCTGGTCTGACAGCCGATGTGACGGTGCCGCAATTGCCGAATCGTCATTTTACCGCAAAATTTCTGACCGTCGCTCGTGGATTCGACGTCAGCACACGCACCGCGATCACCATATTCACGATCGAAAACGAGGACAGGGCCCTCTGGCCTGGCTCCTATGCCCAGGTCCACCTCACGGCGCCGGTTGACAGGGAAGTGTTCATGATTCCGTCTACCGCGTTGGTGTTCCAGGAGCACGGCACACAGTTGGCTGTGGTGGGAGAGGATGACCGAGTGCGCTTCAAACCGATAATCGTGAGCAAACTCCTAGACAGCGCCGTGGAAGTGGCCGAGGGGGTTTCCACCTCCGACCGCATCGTGAACAACCCGAGCGCGGCATTGCTCGAGGGAGACACGGTGCGTATCGTGACGCCGGCCCCTGGTTATGACCAATTAAACGGGCCTGTTTCAACAGAGGGTGCTGGGCCGATGCAAGGTCCTCCCCCAATGAAAGGTCCTGCGTCGATGGAGGCTTCCCCGCCAATGGAAGCTCCTGCGTCAATGGATGTTTCTGCGCCTCCGATCGCTCCTGCGCCAATGGGAGTTGCGGCATCCAAGGAACACGTTTCACCATGAGAAGCCCTATACCGATGGTGGGCGAGCGCGTACACCCGAGACCGGAAGTTCCGGGCATCTTTTGGAGTTATGCCTGGCGGTTTGTTTTGTTACTGCTGACGCTCAATTTACCGGCGTGTAATTGGTTCCCAGCCGTCGATCTGGCGCCCAGCTATGATCCGCCTCAATATGTCGTCCCCGTCTCATGGAAGGGGGCAAGTCCCTTCGTCGAGGCGAAACCCTCGGATGATGAACTCCGTCCGGATTGGTGGCAACTTTTTAATGATCCAATCCTGAACAGCCTTGAAGAACAGGCCATGGGAGCCAATCCGGATCTGCAGGCCGCAGCAGAACGGTTTGTCCAGGCTCGCGATGTGATGATGAGGGCCAGGTCGCAGTACCTTCCTCACGCCGGTCTGGGGTTTGGCGCTTCGAACAATAGACAATCCGACAATAGTCTGTTTCGCGGTCTCGGCGAGGACAATCGGGAAGTGGCCATTACCACCGGGGGGCTCGCGTCCTGGGAACCGGATTTTTGGTCGGCGCTTCGCAATGCCACCCGTGCCGAACTCTACCGGGCCGAAGAGCGCGCTGCCGAGTATGGGCTCGCGCGGCTCAGCCTACAGGCGGAAATCGGGGCGAACTATTTCACCCTCCGAGGATTCGACGCACAGGCGGCAATCTATACCCAATCGATCGACCTCTATAGAAGCGTGCTCACACTCGTCAAGGCCCAGTTTGCCGGCGCCATCGCGTCGGCGCTCGATGTCGCCCGCGTCGAATCGCTGCTGTTCAGCACGGAAACGAAATTAGCCCAAATTCAAGGCCAACGCCAAGTAGCCGAACAGGCGATCGCCATTCTCGTCAACATGGCACCGAACAGCTTCACGATCGAACCGGTCGATGATCTTCGGGTGGCGGATTTCGCCATTCCCAGAACAATCCCTTCCACCTTGCTGGAGCGGCGGCCCGATATCGCCGGGATGGAGCGCCGGATGGCACAGGCCAACCGGGTCATCGGCATTGCCCGCGCGGCTTTTTTCCCCGATGTCCGGTTCTCGGCCGGCGGCGGGTTCGAGGATACCGGGTTCAGTCTGATCAAGCTCGCCAGTAGTTTCTGGTCTTACGGATCTACTGTTTCGTTGCCCCTCTTTCAGGGTGGATATCGCCGCGCTCAATTGCAGCAGGCCTGGTCGGCCTATCGCGAGACGGAAGATCGTTACCGTTCGACGGTGCTGAACGCCTTTCGCGAGGTCGAGAACAATTTGAGCCTGACCAACCGGTTGACGCTGGCGGCCAATCGGCAGGGAGCCGCGGTTGGAGCCACACTCAAGACGCAAAATCTGACCACGGAGCTCTATAGGGGCGGGCTGGCGTCCAGCCTTGAACTCATTTATGCGCAGGTTGCCACACTCGAGGCGCGTATCGACTTAGTGGTTATCAAGGCTGAACTGCTGAGAGCCTCAGTTGCGCTCGTCCGAGCGCTTGGAGGAGGCTGGAACCGCAACCAATTACCCACCGATGAGGAGATCCAACCCTTTGGTACGTTCCAATATGTTGACCTTGACAAACCGTCTCCGGCCGGGGGGATCGATGTTAACGCGGACAACAACGCGGTGAATAATGATTTAACCATACCTTTCATTCCTTAACCGTTGCCCACCAAGGATTTGCTGATATATATCTTTAACCGAAATAATGCATTTGGGTCCTCCTTCGCTAGGAAGACTCATTCGAGAAATCCGACCGTGTGATAAAAAAATTAATGAGAAACTCCAAGGGTTTCCAGGAAAATAAAAACCGGCCTACCGAAGCATGGGGGACCTTCAGTGGGGCTACGGGCAGTTTTGGCATGGAATCCTCTTCTTCAGCGTCGAATTCGGACCACTAATGAAATGAGGTTCTGCCATTGAGAGCAGGTTATTTTTTTTGCGGGTGGTCGGTTCGATGCGAATATGGCAACATGTTAGGAGTGATCCTGGCATCTGGAAATTTACCGAAATCTGGCAACTCCCGAACGCCCGATTCTTCGGCTCAACCTGTTCTGATTTTCCCAAGAGGCATGAAAGAGGAGAGACGTTTCTTTGAGATTAGAAAAAATTAATGGCCCCTTAATCTCCCTTTTATCCTGGGGGGCTAGGATGTGTACACAAAATCACTTTGAGGGGTCTTCTTACTATCAAGGAGGAATGTCCATGTTCACACAAAATCGTTTTTTATCTTTGACCCGCATGAGCGCCCATAAGGCGGGTCTGGCCGGCATCGGCTTTCTGGCTGGCATCTTGATGGTCGGGTCCTGGAACATGCCGTTTCATTCTCACGCAGCAAATTCCCAGCCCGCAACTTCTGCATCTGTTGGGTCTCCCCCAAATATGGATAAAGGAGGATTTGCTGACATTGCCCAGGCGGTGACGCCCGCAGTGGTTAATATTACGGTTCGAAAAGAAGCACCAGTTCCTATGTCGGGTATGCCGTCTGATCGAATGAGAGAATTTTTCGGGATCCCAGGCATGCCGGAGATTCCAGGCATGCCAAAGAGGCGAGGTGGGCCTCCTGCTCCGGAAGCGCAGGGAGCCGGGTCCGGTGTGATTATTTCCAGTGATGGATATGTGCTGACCAACGACCATGTGGTCGATGGTGCCAAGGAAATTACGGTGACTCTCCCGGACAAGCGCGAGTTTACCGGAGAAGTTGTGGGTCTTGACCCTCAGACAGATTTAGCCGTAGTAAAAGTTGATGCCACGGATCTTCCATTTGTTCCTTGGGGAAATTCATCAAATCTCCGTGTCGGCGAATATGTTTTGGCGGTCGGCAATCCCTTTGGGTTGAACTCCACTGTCACGATGGGGATTATCAGTGCGCTGGGTCGAGGTGGAATGGGGATTACACAATATGAGGATTTCATCCAAACCGATGCCGCCATCAATCCGGGTAATTCCGGGGGAGCGTTGGTGAATACGCGAGGAGAACTGGTCGGAATAAATACGGCGATCTTTTCGCAGTCCGGCGGCTACCAAGGCGTGGGATTTGCCGTTCCCACCAATCTTGCCAAGCCGGTGTATGAAGGTTTAATCAGCACCGGTAAGGTTGTCAGAGGATTTCTGGGAGTGGGTATCCAGGAAATGAGTGCCGATCTTGCACAGTCCTTTCAATTAGATCAAACCAAAGGGGCTTTGGTCACGAATGTCGTCCCGGGGAGTCCAGCAGATGAAGCCGGTCTCCAGCGCGGAGATGTGGTTGTGGAATTTCAGGGAAAACCGGTAGTAGATCCACGCAGCCTGCAGCATCTTGTCATTAGGACCACAGTGGGGTCGGAAGTGAGCATGGTGGTGATGCGAGATGGTCATAAAAAATCTGTAAAGACCGTGATTCGTGAACAAAACAATCCCACTCAGGTGGCGCAGGCCAGCCCTGTGGAGAAAGAGGGACCCTTAGCCGGGGTGGCTGTACAAAACCTTGATAGCGGCATCGCACAACAATTGGGATTGGAAAAGACTGTCAATGGCGTGGTAGTCATGGATGTCGCCCAGGGAAGTTATGCGGCACGAGCTGGCCTAGCGCAAGGCGACGTGATCAGTGAAATCAACCGTAAGCCGGTCCGTTCTGAAGAAGATTTCGTGAAGGCGGTGTCCCACTTGAATGAGCATTCATCCGCGTTGATCTTTATTCATCGCGGGAAAGGGGCGTTGTATTTGAATATTAAGGTGTAGCCGTTAATGTCAGGAGAGCGGGAATCGAAGGGGGCTTCTTCCACTGAAGAAGCCCCTTTTTTTTGTTGGAGGTTTCAATCCAGTTCAGCGAAAAAATCTTCATAACACACATACCCATCATGCAGGATTCTACCCGCTTGTTTTTGGGATGACATCCTTAACAGGTTCTCCACAAAATTAATTGTTTGCTTCCTCCCTAAATGGTATGGGACAGATGAGGACAGGAGTCTCTTTCCTTTGTAAAGTGATGAGCTAGATACCTATGCCCATGTCCCTCGTTATTACCAATGAAAAAGTGGCGGTATGTCCGCATGGGGTTGAGCCTCCTTCTGTTCGGGGGCACTGATTGCTTTTCACCATACCTTAGCCGAAGTTCACCTTAAAAAAGTTCTCACCTATCTCCATAACATCCCCTGGCGATTTTTTATTCCGGCCAGTCTTTGTGTCGGTGGGAGCAACTTTGCCCTAACCGGGTATGATGTATTGGCCCTTTGTCATCTTGGCCGATTCGTGGCCTGAGAAACGTTGTTGCGAGGACAAGGCCCTCACAAATGGTCATGTGGCCATTAACATTCCGGCCCATGCTGTGGACGATTTCACAATCGGCATGGAGGTCAGCAGGTCGGGAACGCCCAGGTGTGTTTATCGTTGATCTTCCGGCATCGAGGGGAGGGTGCCGAGTCTTTGGGTGAGGAGTAAATTCTCCGAAGGATCCACGGGGCAGTCGATGATTGTAAGCGTATTGGAGCTTAATGCCTTACGCAGCACGGGTGCCAATTCCTCAACTGATGTGATGCGATGGCCCTTCGCGCCAAAGCTTTCCGCGTATTTCACGATATCCACCTTGTTAAATTCCACGTATGCCGACCTGCCGAACTGCTGCATTTGTTTCCAGCGAATCAAACCGAGGCCGCCATCGTTGAAGATAAGGACGACAAAGGGGGTATTCATGCGTACGGCGGTCTCCAATTCCTGCGAGTTCATCAGGAACCCACCGTCACCGGTGACCGCCACTACACGGCGATCCGGGTGCGCCAGTTTGGCGGCCACTGCGCCGGGCAGGGCAATGCCCATGGCGGCGAACCCGTTTGAAATGATGCAGGTGTTGGGAAGAAAGCACGGGAAGAGTCGCCCCAGCCAGACTTTGTGCGCGCCAACATCCGAGATCACAATATCATCTTGGGCTAGTGACGAACGCAGATCGGCGAGGATTCTTTGCGGCTTGAGAGGGAAGGAGGTGTCCTGGCTGCCCTGTGCCAATTCATCGCGAAGCATTTGACGGAAGCGCGAGCCACGGGTTGGGGCGTGCGCGTCGCCCCGATCCGTCAGTGCTTCGAGTGACGAGGTGATATTGCCCACGACCCCGACAGTGACGATGTAGGATGCGTCAACCTCGGCGGGTGACATGTCCACATGCACAATTTTCTTGTCGCAGTTGGGATTCCAGGTATGGGGCGCATATTCCACGATGTCATACCCAATCGCGATCACGACGTCGGCTTCCAGAAATTCGCAGCTCACATAGTCAAGCGTGGCCAGTCCGATGGCGCCGAGCGAGAGAGGGTGGGTGTCGGGAATGACGCCCTTGGCCATGAAGGTGGTAGCAACCGGAATGTTCAGCTTTTCGGCAAATCGCACCAACGCTTCGGAGGCATGTCCGCGAATGACGCCGTTGCCCGCGAGCACGATCGGGTGCCTGGCCTCGGCCAGGATGCGCTCGGCCTTGTCGATTTGTTCGGGTGCAGCCCCGCCGGGGTGGAGCCATTGCACGAGCAGGGGCTGGCCGTCGGTTTCCATACAGGCGATGTCTTCGGGAATTTCGATGTGTGTGGCGCCGGGCTTTTCGGATTGAGCCAGCTTGAATGCCTTGCGAAAAACTTCCGGAATGATGTCGGGTATGGGTAATGTGGTGTTCCATTTGGTCACAGGGCGAAACAGGGAAACGATGTCAAGATGCTGATGCGATTCCTTGTGCAGCCGGTGCTGGTCAGCCTGGCCTGTCAGGGCGACGACTGGCGCACGGTCCATGTTGGCATCGGCCACGCCGCTGATCAGGTTTGTTGCGCCAGGCCCCAACGTGGAGAGACACACGCCAGGTTTGCCGGTCAACCGGCCATAGACGTCGGCCATGAAGGCCGCGCCTTGCTCATGTCGGGTCATGACGAAACAGATGGAAGAGCCGATCAGGGCGTCGAGCAGATCCATATTCTCCTCGCCCGGCACACCGAAGATGTAGGCCACACCTTCGTTCTCCAGGCATTGTACGATGAGTTTAGCTGCTTTCATATTGGCCTTCCGAATTCAATATTCTTAGAACAGGGAGCGTTGAATAATCATAATTTCCATGGGCAGATTGACCTACAGGCACGGTGCCTATCAGAGGCCTCGGGGCGGTTCAAAAAAGCATGTCCTGAGCCTTTCGAAGGGTTCGTCCAGTCCTGCCCTGAGTCATGCCGAAGGGAAGGACACAGTCATTTTTGCGCGCAGAGCGTACTTCCAATCCGTGAGCACGGAAACATGGCGAGAACGCCGCTGGCGGATTTTTTCAACTGCCCCCTAGAACAATTTAATCAACGTTGCCACAGGATGTGAGCCTCTTCCAGGGGAATCGCCATCCCGTCCCAGTGCGGAATGACCCGCGCCGTATAGTCCGTTGTCGGGCGGGCCGCAGACACGGCCGCGTGGTAGACATGCCCGCCGACCGATCCGGCCAGTTGCCGAATGTTACTCATCTCCTGCCGGTGTGGAGTGTTTCCGCCGACCCCGTCGGCATAGAGCTCGACTCGTACAGCCTCAGGATCGAGATCGTCGAGATAGACCTGAACTTCAAATATATGTTCCTCCCCCTGAGTCTCCACCTTCACGTCGCCGAAGCGTAGCGCGGCCCAATGTTGATCCAGGGTGTGCCGCCAATTCACTATCTGTGGGCCGCCGGCGCCTTTATCAGTGGCTCGTGTTCGATAGGTCGCTGCCGCCGGGAGGTACCGTTGCTCGGTATATTCGCGCACGGTGCGGCTTGCGGAGAAACGTGGGGTTAACCGTGCCATGCTTTCCCGCATCCGGTGGGTCCATGCGGTGGGAATGCCGTTCCCATCCCTCGTGTAAAACTCCGGGATCACCTCCCGCTCGAGCAAATCATACAGCGCGTCGGCTTCAACCGCATCCCAAGCGGGATCGTCACCGTGTTCTTGGCCATCGCCCAGCGCCCATCCCACTTCAGGCGTGTAGGCTTCGGCCCACCAACCGTCCAACACCGAGAGATTGAGTCCGCCGTTGACGAGGACTTTCATGCCGCTGGTTCCGCTCGCCTCCCAGGGTCGTCGGGGCGTGTTAATCCACACGTCCACTCCCTGCACCAGCCGCTCTGTTAACAGCATGTCATAGTCGCTCAAAAAGACAATGTGGGGGCGGATCTCCGGCTGGCGGATGAACGTGATCCATTCATGGATCAAGGCCTGTCCTTCCCGGTCCTCAGGATGGGCTTTGCCCGCCATGATGAGCTGGACGGGGCGTTCCGGATTGGTCAGCAGGCCGCGCAATCGTTGCGGATTGTGCAGGAGCAGGTTTGGTCTTTTGTAGGTCGCAAAACGCCGCGCAAAACCCAATGTCAACGAGTTGGGGTCAAAGAAAAAATTCGCCGCATCAACGGCTTCAGGTGATGTGCCGGAAGCGGCCAGTTGCTTGGACAATCGCTCACGAACATATTGGACGAGAGCCTGGCTGGCGGCGATGCGACATTGCCAAAGGGTGGTATCAGAGACGCGGTGCATGTCCGGCTCCAGCGTGTCCGTCGTCCCCAGCCACCGCTCCTTTCCACAGATTTTCGTCCACAGATCATCAGCCGGGGCTGAGTCCCACGTTGGCATGTGGACTCCGTTCGTCACATATCCGACCGGGACTTCATCTTCCGGCCAATGCGGAAAGAGCGGTGCAAAGAGATGCCGACTCACTTGTCCATGCAAACGACTGACGCCATTCACCGCGCCGCTGCCCCGAATAGCCAAATAGGCCATGTTGAACAGTTCAGACGAATCCAGCGGGTTCTGACGGCCCAAGGCCAGCAAATCATGAAGTGGAATTCCGAGCTTCTCCTTGGCATACCCTCCGAGATATTGTTCAATGAGTGTCGGACTGAATCGGTCGAAGCCCGCGGTCACCGCGGTATGGGTGGTGAACAGATTTCCCGCCCGGGTCACGGTTAGCGCTACCTCAAAGGGCTGTCCGGTTTCCTGGATAAAACTGCGGGCACGTTCCAGGACCGCAAATGCCGCATGTCCTTCATTCAGGTGACAGACTTCCGGTTGAATGCCCAGCGCTCCCAACAGGCGCCATCCGCCGATTCCGAGCAGCAATTCCTGCTGGAGGCGCAGCTCGGGACCGCCCCCATACAGCTCACTGGTAATTCCTCGGTGGGCAGGAAAGTTTGCCGCATCATTGCTGTCTAGTAGATAGAGCTTCACTCGGCCGACCTGGACCTGCCAGACGCGCAGCCAGATCGAGTAAGCGGGTAGGGCGATCTCCAACCGCAACCATTCCCCGTTTGATTGCCGCAAGGGTCTGATCGGCAATTGTCCCGGATCGTTATAGGGGAAGAGGGCTTGTTGCGTTCCGCTCTTATCGATCACCTGACGAAAATACCCTTGTTGGTAGAGGAGTCCCACGCCGATCACCGGCACGCCCAGGTCGCTAGCGGCTTTGAGTTGATCTCCGGCGACATTACCGAGTCCGCCCGAATAGATGGGCAAGGCTTCGCTCAACATGAATTCCATGCTGAAATAGGCGGCGCATGTCAGGGACGTTTGCGAATGATTCTGCTGAAACCAGGCGGGGCGCTCTACGGCCTGTTGTCTGGTTTGCACCAGGCTATCAATGTGTGTGCGAAAACCGGGATCCGCCAACACATGCTTGATCCGGTCGTGCGAGACTGTCTGCAGGACTACCCAGGGATTGTGTGTGATATCCCATAGTTCGGCATCAAGTTGCCGCCATACTTCGTCAGTCGCATGATTCCACGAAGAGCGCATATCCAGGGCCAGCTCGGCCAGGGAATCGAATCCCTCGATTTCCCGCGAGAGAAGATTATAAAAGGGGTAGTTGGCCGATGTCGATTTGCTCATGGCGTCTCCTTCAGCCTTGAAGACATCAACAGCAATCCCGGGTCTTTCATGGTTTGGACACGGCAGCGTTGCAATGCTCCCAGATAATCTGCAAAGCCGAGGTCATGGCGTCGCGCTTCAGAAAATTCCCAATAGCGATTCCCGCTTTCCTCCTCAAACTCCTGCCCAGGATGATGGTCGAGGCCGATGCCAATGCGATCGTTATCAAGCAGAGTGTTATCGACATTGAGCAGGAAGGCCACATTGTCCGGCGCAGTCACGCTCATGTCTCCTCGGATAAGGGGTTGTGCCAGCCTCCGTCTGTTGCGATGAGAGCAGCCGCCTCTTTCGGACCCCAGGTGCCGCGCTTATAAGGCCGGACCGGGTGGTGCATTCCCAGGACCGGATCGACCACCCTCCAAGCGGCTTCCACCGCGTCCTCACGGGTAAAGAGCGCCCCGTCGCCGGCCATGGCATTCCCTATCAGTCGTTCGTAGGGCTTTTCTTCTCCCGATTGCTCTTCGAGCAGATAGAGCTCTTGTTGATCGCCGATGAACTCCTTCCCCGGGCGCTTGACGCGGGCAGCGAGGGCGACGGCCGAGCTGGGGGAGAGTCGAAACCGCAGGTAATTGGCTCGTCCGGCTGCCGGCCTTGAATCGTCAAAGAGTCGTTGCGGTGGAGGCTTGAGTTCCACCAGGACCTCGGCTGCCGTTGTCGCCAAACACTTTCCTGCACGCAGGTACCACGGCACGCCTTCCCAGCGCCACGAGTCGATGAAGAGTCGTAGGGCACAGAATGTCTCAACGTCAGAGTCTTTCGCCACGCCCGGCTCCTTCCGGTAGCCGGTGTACTGGCCGCGCACTACGTCGTCCGGCTGCAGGGGACGCATGGCTTGAAACACCTTCGCTTTTTCGCTGTGGACGGCACCATAGCCCTGATAGGCCGGCGGTTCCATGGCCAGCAAGGAGACGATCTGAAAGAGGTGGTTCTGGATGACGTCGCGCAAGCATCCGGTACTTTCGTAAAATGCCCCGCGAGCCTTCACGCCGAAATCTTCGCCGAGCGTAATCTGGACACTGGCCACGCAGTCGCGATTCCAGATCGGCTCCAGGAACGAATTGGCGAAGCGAAAATAGAGGATATTCATGATGGCTTCTTTTCCGAGGTAGTGGTCGATACGATAGATCGAATCCTCCGGAAACACCGACTGTGCGACCTGATTAAGTGTCTGCGCTGAGGCCAGGTCGCGTCCGAACGGCTTTTCGACGATGAGGCGCGCATCTTTGGCCAAGTCTGAGAGGCCGAGTCCCTGGATGACTGCCGCGAAGAGCGAGGGCGGGATGGCCAGGTAATGCGCCGGGCGCTTGGCAGTGCCCAGAGCCTGCTTGAGTGCCTTGAACGTACCGGGGTCGTTGTAATCCCCCCCCACATACCGGAGAAGGGAAAGCAGGTGGTCTAAAGCCTCGCGGTCATCGATCTTGCCGGCCTGCTTAATGCTGCCCGTTACATGTTGACGCAATTGCCCCAGGCTCCACTTCGGAGCGGCGATACCGACCACGGGTACGTTGAGGAGCCCGCGCTTGGTCATTGCATAGAGCGCCGGTATGATCATCTTATGGGCGAGGTCGCCCGTCACGCCGAAGAGCACCAGGGCGTCGGACTGCTTCGGGCGGCTGTCGGCCTTGCCCATCTCAGCTTTCTTCCTGTTTCTCATCATGCCCCCCAAACTGCTTTCGCATGGCGGAAAGGATGCGATTGGCGTAATCCGCATTCCCGCGGGATTCAAATCGCCCGAAAAGCGCCGCGCTGATCACCGGCGCCGGCACTCCCTCGTCGACTGCCGCCGCGATTGTCCACCGCCCTTCGCCGGAATCCGACACGCGGCCGGAAAAACTTGTCAGATCCGGATCCTCCACCAGAGCCTCGGCGGTGAGATCGAGCAGCCAGGATGCCACGACACTGCCCCGGCGCCATACCTCGGAAACCTGGCCGATGTCGATCTGGTACTGATACGCATCGGGGTCCCGCAGGGGAGTCGTCTCGGCATCATGCTCTTGGTCTCGTAGGCCGACGTCGGCATGCTTGAGAATGTTGAGGCCTTCGGCATAGGCCGCCATCAGGCCATACTCTATTCCGTTGTGGACCATTTTCACGAAATGGCCTGCACCGGTTGGGCCGCAATGCAGGTAGCCCTGCTCGTCTTGACCGGAGGCGCCTGTCCGGCCCGGGGTGCGGGGTGCTGCCTTGACTCCCGGCGCGATACTGCTGAATATCGGGTCCAGATGTTGGACAATTTTTTTCTCTCCGCCGATCATCAAGCAGTAGCCGCGTTCGAGTCCAAAAATTCCGCCACTCGTGCCGCAGTCGACATAGTGAATGCCGCGGCTTTTGAGAGCCTTCGCTCGCTCAAGATCGTCGCGGTAGTAGGTGTTGCCGCCGTCGATGATGATATCGCCCGTCTCCATGCGGGAGGCCAGTTCCTTGACTGTCTCGCCGGCTACGCCGGCGGGCACCATCACCCAGGCCGCGCGCGGTTTGGACAGTTTCGCGATAAACTCGTCAAGCGAGGCGGCCCCCTGGACATCCCGGCCCTCGAGTTTTTTTACCTCAGCGTTGTTCCTATCGTAGACCACGCATGTGTGGCCGGCTTTTGTCAGGCGCCGGACCAGGTTCGCCCCCATTCGTCCAAGACCGATCATGCCAAGTTGCATTTTCTCTCTCCTTTTTTAATGGTTATCCGTGTGTTATCCCTTTACGTGGGGTTTTCAGTAGAGTCAGGGCCCGCCTGCATACGTTAGCGACGGTGAAGCCATATTCTCGCATGACCATCTTCCCGGGGGCCGATGTGCCAAAACGATCCACGGCGAGCACATCACCATCGTTGCCGACATAGCGATACCAACCTTGTGACACCCCGGCTTCGACGGCGAGCCTCGCGGCGACCACCGGCGGGAGCACGGTGTTACGGTACTCCCCTGGCTGGGTTTCGAATAGCTCCCAACTGGGCATTGAAACAATGCGCACCTGGAGTTTTTGTTCCAGCAGTTTCTCCCGCGCCTCCACGATCAATGGGACTTCAGAGCCGCTGGCAATCAGAATCAGATCAGGATGCCCATTCGGGGCCTCGGCCAGGATGTATCCGCCCCGCTTCAGGCCATCGGCAGCGGAGAACTGTGTACGGTCGAGCGTTGGCACAGATTGTCGTGTCAGGATTAATGCCACGGGCCGATCCCGCGTTTCGATCGCCACCCGCCAGGCCATCGCTGTCTCGTTGGCATCGGCAGGACGGATCACGATGAGCTCGGGAATCGCTCGCAGACTGGCGATCTGCTCCACGGATTGATGGGTTGGGCCGTCCTCACCCAGTGCGAGGCTGTCATGTGTGAATACATACACCACTTGTATCCCCATCAGTGCAGCGAGCCGGATCGGCGGGCGCATGTAATCGGAGAAGGTCAAGAACGTTGCCCCGAATGGGATGGTCCCTCCGTGCGTAGCGAGGCCGTTCAAGATCGCCCCCATTGCATGCTCCCGAACCCCGAACTGGATATTCCGGCCGGCATAGCTCCATCCGCCGCCGGCGGATCCTTGCAGATCACCGACCGCCATGTCGGGGGGTTCAAAATTGCCTGCATCCTTCAATTCAGTATACGTGGAGGGATTCAAATCGGCCGAGCCGCCGATCAAGGCGGGGAGTGTCCGGTGCATCGTGTCCATAATTTTTCCCGAGGCCTCGCGGGTGGCCAGGCCTTTGCCGTCGGCGGGGAATTGCGGGATGTTTGCGTCCCAGCCTGGCGGTAATTCCCCTTTAATGAGTAGGCGAAGTTCGCCGGCAAGTTCCGGATATTGTGTCTCGTACGCCTCAAAGGTGGCATTCCATTCTGCTTCTGCTTGGCCGCCACGGGTAACGGCCTGGCGACAATGCTGCTCGACTTCTTCCGGCACAAGAAATGGCGGATCAATAGGCCAACCCAGGTTCTCTTTCGTCAGCTTCACTTCTTCCTCGCCGAGGGGGGAACCATGGGCCGCAAATGTGCCTTGTTTGTGGGGAGAACCGTAGCCAATATGAGTCCGTACGAGGATCAGTGAGGGTCGCTCCGTCTCCTGACGCGCCGCATGGATAGCTCGATCAATGGCGTTCACGTCGTTGCCGTCGTCGATCGATTGGATATGCCAGCCATAAGCGGCAAATCGTTGGGCGCGGTCCTCGGTAAATGTGAGCTGCGTGGATGCGGCAAGCGTGATCCGGTTATCGTCGTACAGATAGATGAGTCTGCCGAGTTTCAGGTGCCCGGCGAGCGAGGCCGTTTCGGCCGCCACGCCTTCCATCAGGTCGCCGTCACTGACCAGGGCATAAGTGAAATGACGAACGATCTTAAATCCCGGCCGATTATACCGGGTGGCCAGATAGGCTTCGGCAATGGCCATGCCCGCTGCGTTGCCGAATCCCTGGCCGAGGGGGCCGGTGGTGGTTTCCACGCCGGGGGTTATTCCTCTTTCGGGATGTCCGGGCGTGCGGCTGCCCCATTGGCGAAACTGTTTGAGTTGATCGAGCGGCAGATCATAACCCGTGAGATATAGCAAACTGTACAGCAGCATCGATCCGTGCCCTGCCGACAGAACAAATCTGTCCCGATTGAACCAGTCCGGATTGGACGGGCTATGTTGAAGAAATCGTGTCCACAGGACATAGGCCATCGGGGCGGCACCTAGCGGGAGGCCTGGGTGGCCGCTCTTGGCTTTTTGCACCGCATCTACCGACAAAAAACGAATCGTATCGATCGACAGTTGATCCAACTGGCCGGAACTGGAACCGGATGTACGTGCTTTATTCATAGTAGGTATTCCTTATTTCGTTGAGAGAATACAACATGGCCTTTCCTCTTTATTCCCCCGGCCGCACGGTTTATCAGGTGCCAGTATGCTCGAATGCAATCGGAAGAAGGGCCTTTACGAAGTCTAGGTAGCGGGCTCACTCAGTTTTTCGTGCTGGAAATTTTTGTTTGCCTCCCTGTTTGAATTATGAGTTGCGTCAATACTTGCAATTTGGTGTTTGTCACAAGTCCAGTCTTGTCTTTGTTATTTTTAATGATGTACGGAGGTTCATTTTTCGTCGCGTGGTGCATTTCTTGGACGCAGAAGTCTGCCCCGATTTTCTTGAGGATGACGCCACGATCTTTTCCGGCTTCCCATGTCCATTCATCATGATCCTGGCGTTTACACCTTTTGACCATGAAACTCTTCGTTGTTCCCCTGTCCGTATGTTTTCTCATATGGGAGCGATCTTGTCATAATACCGAAATCTGGATATCCTCCCAACCCTATTCCGATCTTGTCAAAGCTGTCCACTATCTCAATTAGACAATCATACCTCACCATCTGGTAGCCGGCTTTGATTTCCATGTGAAGAGGAAGGGGTGCGACATGGGGGAGCGGCAGAGAGTTCCGGTTTGTCTCATAGCCGGGCATGGTTGGAGAAGCGATGATTTCTTCCGGTGTCAAGTCTTCGTTATAGGGGTCTGGCGCATACTCCGCTTGAGGAAATGCGTTGAAGACGATATATCGGGTCTGTGGCAGCGGACGACATTTGTTCAGGATCGTGTTCATGCGAATGTCTTCCCATGGTCCCACAGCCAGCCAGATTTGGATGCGGTGGTGTTTAAAGATCTGTTTCGGTCTGGGAAAGGCTTTAAGGTCGCTCAGCGAAAGCGTAAGCGGGGCTCCATGAGCCCGCCGACCGGTATTTTTCATGGGGCAAAGTTCTTTCTGGTCAATCTCTGATACCTTTCGATTTCGGACGTATAGTCATTGCCCCGGAGGTAAGGAGCAATGGCGGCTTTGGTAAAGTGTTGCTGAGACCGTCGTCCTTCGAAAAGGAAACCAATCACTGATTCCACAATGGCTATGGTCCGGATCTGGGGCGCTGCTGATATTGAAGGATATAGATGTCGGCCCAGATAAGAAACAGCACGAACCCGATCAACCATATGGAGACGATCCTGAGGGCAAGCGTCACCTTAGGGTTGGTTGTCCCCAGCACTGTGTCCCTCACCTCCTCGGGGAAGTGCACGACGACCACGAAAGTAGGATGCACCATGGGAAGGGGATCAATATCAGGAAGCCGATAGAATGCAGACTCCGAGGGGGTGACGTCCGCCGAAGAGTTTCGGGTCCCAAGGGAAACGGGTAATGAAGGCCGGAACCAGACAGAGTCAGGTCGCGATCATAAGCGAACCGACGAGAAAGAACACGACTGGATTGGTGAGTGGCGGTAACGGATTGCAGGAAAAAAATGTGTTGTCCGGCAGGATCTGAAAAATGGCAAGGATTATGGCGCTCTTCCACCCTTGAGAGACAATTGTTCAGCTTCTCGGGATGAGTCGCCGTCATCCTCCGGGACCGCAAAAAATGTTGCTTAACCGATGCCGTTCAGAATCCAGAACGGGACAATCAAATCTATACACTGCTGCGTATCAGGAAGAACCTGCAGAACAGGTTGATGACATGGTTGATCTAAGGCCGGAGTGGAAATCATCAGGTGTCCTGATCCATCCCTCTCTCCATCCCATCCGGCTTTCACAAGTTTCTTGCGATTTCATTTCCTTGTCAAAAGAGAGCTGGATCGACAGGGATCCGGTCTCCTCGTTCTCTAATAAATGACGGAGGGGCGCTTTTCATTGATGACTAATTTCAATCGGCTTGGTTCAAGGGGGCGATCGGGATCGCGCGTATAGTGCGAGAAGTCCTCTGACAGCTCAACCTTGCTTAGGGGGATGGAAAGGTGTTGTTTCATATGTGTTACCTGAGTTTCAATCGAGAGATCAACCAATTGCTCGGTGCAGCCCGTGACTTCAGTGTTCAGGTCCGGAGCGTCCAGAAACTGCACCGTCACTCGCTCTTCCGGGTCGATCCACCGACTGATCGCGTTCTTTTTTTCATCGTTTGTCATATTGATCCTCTTCACGTGTTGAGTGTTGTAATAGGACTATTCCTCATCAATGCCTAAATCCGCACCAAGATATCCTCGCAGAAGATCGTGCCGGGTAATGGTTTTCGTGACAACTCCATTTTCTTCGACACAGAGATTCAAGAGTTTCTTCTCTTTCATGATCCTGATGGCCTCTTTAATGGTCGTTCCATTGTGGATGAGATAGGCCTCTTTTGACATGATTTGTTGAGTGGTGATCTTACTGAGGTCCTGCGATTGATCCAGGGTTTTCAATAGATCAAACTCGCTGACAAAACCCAGATAGGCTCCGGTCTCATCTAAGACAGGACCACCAGACAGTTGGGACGACAACAGGGCAATGGCCACTTCCATACATGTCGTTGTCACGCCAAACCGTAAGGGATTTGTGTGAATGAGCTGACCAACATTCGTGAAATGGGGTTGTGAATGATCCATGGTTCCTCCTTAAGCCCGTTAGAAACAAACACGAAAACTTTGGCAGTAGCTAAATGACCTGTGACATCAGCCCCAAAGGCCAACATGGAATTGGGATTCGCCTCTCGTAAGAAAAGCCAAAGCCTTATGGATATCTTAAGACTTCCCGGACAGGATTCACAAGAAACGAGCCAACACAATCAAACCGGAAATTCTTTAGCCCCACTACTAATTATGAAGCAATCGGTGGCGTTCTTTCGATCATTGGTCCAGGGTCATGAAAGAGCATGTCTTCATTTCCGAACGTAGTATCAATCAGAATATGGTCCTTATCGAGAAAGAAGACGGCCGGCATCCTCACTTGAATGTTCATGACGGTATGACCGTATTTTCATCCACCTCGTAGGTTTGGTTGACCCCACTCTCTGTTTGAATTACGACCCATTTGCCATCACTCATGAGGGGTTGGAGTAAATGGCCCATAAGTGCCCAGCTCTCGTCTGGATAATCAGCCTTATGTAAATCGAATTATTGGTTCTTGTCACTAATCACGATTGTAGTTTTGTTGCCCCGTTGAATCGACTGAACTCCTTTTTCCGCACCAGCTCTCAACGAGAGAAACAATGGCTCCGGGTGTCCAATCGTGATTTGGATGACATTCGACATGGCCTGTTGGACGGTACCCAGGATGATACGTTCACCCGGTACCAATAGCCCTTGAGCTATCTGTGCCTGTTGGCGAGATTGGCCAAATGTGGGCGATGGCGGCATTTGGCTCAAGGTAAAGACCGAAAATGCCATCAAGCTTAAGGCTAATGCTAAAAATGCCATGGGGAGAAACATACCAAGAGGAGTCCAGTCTATTTCAATCATGTCCATTCCTTTCCTCACGCGTATCCCTACGAACACGATCAGAGAAGAATACCTGACTCTTATTATTTGTCTTCATCAACCAAGACATAAGGGAAATTTTCTATGCTTTTCGTTTGATGAAAGAGGTGATGCCATATCTCCGTGACATTCTTTCTGATGATTGGCATCTGTCAATTTTTCCTGCGTAAACACCAACCCTTCACTCAACGCAGACCCTCTCGATTCTCTTTAAGAAACCAATCCTGCTCTGTCTGAGAAGAGAGCGTCTCAACATGAATGACGTTGATAACCTTTTTGACGTCAGGCACGGATTCAGCCGCTTTGCCAGCGGCAGTTCTTTGCGGCTCCGTTTTAACAATTCCGGATAGGGTGACGATTCCACCCTTCGCTCGGACGTGCAATGTGTCTTTCTGGAGCATGTCCACTTCCCGCAACCTTGTCCATAGCGCTTTCCGGAGGTTACGATCCTTCCTCGGAGGGGAGCTGACGATAATACGATTGCTGATCGGCGCACCCCCAGAGCCCGTGCCGGCAATATCAGTTATTAATCCGTTAAGCCTTGCGGTCTTGACCTTGTCGTAGAGTGGCTTTTTCTGTGGAGGCACCTTACCATTGATCAACCCCCATTCCCTTCGACCATCCATCTGCAGTCGCTCCCCGACAGTGTTGTTGACAGGTTCGTGGTGTGGTGTTTGATCGATTCCCCGTTCTGCCGGCAATGAAACAGTTGCGGACTTCTCTCCGGAAAAACCCATCGTTTTCGAAAGGCAAACTAACGGATTCAAATGGGACTTTAAAATAAACACTCCTTTCACCATGATGACCCTCCTTGTTGATGTACCCTCTGAGATAATTTCCGAGATGTTTTCATAATTTTCAAACATTCAGGTCATTGGCCCTTTCACTCTTTTAACTGCATTTTCAGATGTACAAATACCTTGAAAATCTTCACAGTGTTCCGGAAAATTTCAAACGATCATGAGGAGAGATAATCCAAATTTATCCATTACCCCCAAAAATTTTGACTGTTTCAGTGTGGTCAAAAAAGGTTTAGGAGGTTTTGAGCTGCCACCACTGTCAGTCCTGTTACGTTCTATTCGTGTGCTATGTGATCTTCTTTTCCGTGTTTTTTGTGTTTCAATTCCATAATAGCGCTCCTGCGCTCACAGTCCGCTCCCATCGCTTCTTGGCTCTGTCCCTCATGGTGCCGGGTGGTGTTCCGCCAACATGACTGGTGAGTTCCCGTGATAAGCATGTGTTTGCCAGGACAATTCCTGGAGAACCTGTTGAACATCAGTCTTTACTTTTGCGTATCGAATCATGTTGGATTGTTAATCATTCATGAGTTCCTTCTGGATGAGTTCGCTCTCTTGTTGGATGGCTTGAATATCCCCCTTTAACCCGCCATCGGCCAACTTCTCCGCTGCCATCAGATGGATTTGTACCTTTTCAATGGCTGTCTGAGCTTTCTGGTCCTCATGGGTAATGAATTCGAAAATTTCCGTATAGGTCAAATGAAATTTTGCATCCGTTAGGTCCATCTTGAGTTTCATCATGCTTTGGATGGGCAGGTTGGTCGTGTTGTGTTTCCGTAAGATTTGCCATTCCTCCATCGCTTGGGCAGCTTGACCTGCTGTTGGTGCCGTGGTCTTTAGCCAGAGGTTTTGCAAGGCGGGTATACCCGCCAATTTTTTCTTCCCGGGTTCTTGAATCAAGGTGCCGATCCTTCCTGTCATCAGCGTTGCCTCGGCTGTGACTTCCCCGTCCGGTGTGAGCCTATGACGCGTTAACCAGACCCCTGCCTGCTTTAGGTCGGCTTTCTCGGCTGCAATCTTTCCGGTCGAAGGCGTTTCCATCTGACGCCAAAGGCTTTTTCGCGCTTGGTCCCTTGGAACGACATCCACGCGTAAGGATTTAAACTCAATCCCCGCCTCAGCGTTTTCAAGGACGGCCTCCGCTTGCCAGATTTTGTTGTACCGTAACAACTCCTGGGCCCGGGCTATATGATGATCTGTGGCCGTCAACGGTAGAATCTCTTCCGTATACACCAGAGCCTTGTATAGATCCTCAAGATGTGTTTTAGCCGACACTTTGTCTTTGTTGCGGAGACTTCCCTGCGCGGCGTTAAGGTGGGCCTTCGCTTCTACCATCGGAATAAAATATTCGAGGTTCGTGAGGGCCAGATCAAGGGGAATGAGGTCCAGGGTGATTTGCCTACTGGATTCGTAGGCCAAATTTTTCTTTACCTCCCAAAGTTGCTTCTTGACCAGGGTCGTGAGCCCCGCGTATTTGGTGAGGGCAATCAGAGTTCTGGCATGATGGAGGTCGTTGGTGGCATGGGCGAAGGTTTTATTGTGGAGTGATCCGCGAGCCTGTGCAATCGCGCACAGGACCTTTGCGGCGGTCGAAGGCGGCATCATGGCGGGCTGGAGACAAAGAATTTTGTCTTCCGAGTTATGCATGTTCTCCTGGCTGTGTCCATCCCATCCCCACGTTGGACTAAAGGACATTGTGAGCAATACACCAGTGAGGGTGACTTGAGAGAGTATCTTTTTCATATTCTGCCTCCTTCGTAAATGCAGGATTCTTTTGAACCCTCGGACGGAACTTTTTTGTTCCCATAATCTCAGGTATCTCTATTGGCCATCGTGATTCATCAGGATGTGTCTTGATATGAATCGAAATTTCAATAATGAATTTCCGTGAACAATCAGAACGCTTGCCGGTCCACCATTTTGGGTTTTCACGCACTGGCGGTCCTCCCTTCTTCCAAAATTCAGGCTTCGACGACGCCATTTTGTCTGGATGGGCGATTGTCTGCTGAGCAACCTTGCCGGATTGGGTTCGCGCATACACATTCTCTACATCTCACGCAGTGTTCGCCACGGTATTTCTTAAGAAAAAAGACTTCTTTATGAATGAAGAGATGCGATGATATGAAGCTATCGCCGGCGGTTTTCGTCACGACCTTAATCCTGTTTCACAGGGAAATGATTCCGGTTTGTTTGGGCATTTTTTTCTTTGTTTCAACGAGCCCGGTCAACGCGACCCCGAGGATATTGTTGAGTCCTTTTCCGCCACAATCACATGAGTTTTGTTCAATGTTATACCCTCCTGTGATAGAAATAGGATGCTAAGGAATAGGAACGTTTTCTTCCTTTGTTATCCTTCCTGCTTAATTGAATACCGCATAAGGCATGCCAAGAAGATATATTCTCAATCATCTCGCAGCGCTCCTCTGAAAAGAAGAATGGTTTCAGGATCTACACAGACAGGAGGTCATTGCGCATCCTTTATGGCGGAACCTTTATGGAAAATAAAAGACAATCATTTCAATATAAACCAGATTGGTTGGTTCACATTTTGTGAAACGAGAAGTACTGAATAGATTACACGACGTACGCTTATTTGAGTATGAAGATTCATCGCAGGCATTCTCTATAGACATCATGGGGTGCGCGAAAATGCACTTTAACTACGGAGCGAAATAGCTCAATTACAGGAATTTTAATCTTGTTTGATTTGAAATTAGATTGAATGTCACCGGCAACTTGAGGCCTGGTTATCGCAGATGAATAACGCTAAGAATGGTGAAGGGGAGGCTGGCTTCAATATTTATGGTTTATTCCGGATTGCGGAACTTGGAGGACATGGCTGAAAGCGTGGGTGAGTGGGGAGTTGTTGCGATGCGTCTCATCCTAACCTATCGCCACTTTCGCGTGAGGAAAACGATAAAGCATGCGGACAGGTGGTGTGAGAGAAGCGAGCCCGACCAGGAGGGGTCCGAATCTTCCGAAGAGCATGCTGCATAGAATAATGATATTTTCGATATCCGTTAAGGTCGTCGAGAGGCTGAGTACGCCTCCGTTTCGAAAACCCAACCGTACCCAATGCGGGGCCACTTCAAACATCAGAGCCAAAAAAGGTTTATTTTCAATAAAGGCGAGAAAAAACGTTAATGTGGTAACGGTTCCAATGGCTAGGAACATAATAGCCAGAGATTGTAGGTTGAGATGGGAAGGCATTTGTCGGTAATGAAACTCCACATCCAGTCGTTTTGGGGATACGGCCCAGGCTGATAGACACACAATGTCGAATGTGGTGGTTTAAATACCTCCAGCGGCTCCTCCTGGTGATCCCCCGATGATCATCAGCAAAATCAACATATACAACGTGCTGGGGCGGAGGAGGCTCAGATCCAGCGTATTGAATCCTGCGGTCCTGGCGGCTCCCGAGTGAAAGGCGGAAACCATGGCTCCCGCTGCAGGAGTTGGTGAGCCAAGCGTGGCGGGACTATTCATTTCCAATAGGAAAATGGAAGCCAGGGAGTTGGACTTAATTGACTGGAGGCGGTGGGTGTAGAAAACCGTGGGAAAACCCAGGCCGTGTATCTAAGAGCAAAATTATGGGAAAGGGCTCCTCCGCAGGTCGTCTTCATGGATAACTTGATTTCCAATGGGAAACAAGGGGAGGAGAGCATATTGTTGGAAAACCAGTGGGCAATCTTGTCCGGGGTGAAGTTTTTCCGTCAAGAGGGGCAGGAATTAGGTGGCCTGAGGGGAAATTCCCCGCCCAAGGAGTTGGTGGAGGTCACTGTGATGAGAAGCCTTGGGCAGGGCCGCGAACGCTCCTTCACTCAGGGCCGGATGCCAGAGCTCATCGGAACAGGTTGCGGTAATCAGAATGAACGGAATGGCCCGGTTCATGAAATTCAGTCGAAGGTCTTGAAGATGTTGCGGCCAATTCATTCCCGGCATCAGGTCGTCGGACAAAATTAGACCAATGGAGGGATGTTGCTGAATGAGGGAGAGTGCCTCCATCCCATTTCCTGCTATCAGACAGGTATCCCCATTGATTTCATGCCTGTGTTTCAGCAGCCATCTGAGGTCTGGTTGGTTCTCAATGAGGATTATCGACCGAGGTTTAGAAAAAGAAGGCAATGAGTCTGATGCAAGCAGAACTCCATGTGTAGGAGATCGATGTGCTAGAGCCAGAATGCTCTTCAGGGCCTATTGTTATATGGGCTAGAGGGCATCCCTTTATCAGTCGGTTTTTACAGATATATTAGAAATTGCCGGAAAAAGATTCCGGGAAGAAAATGTGACTACCTAAGAAAACGAGAAATGTTGTCTCTATCGGAGGCAAGCTGTCTTTTTTCTGGTGGGCCGGTCTCGCTGGAGGTTCCTACGCGAGAGGAATTATCATTGGGCCAAATACACCCTGAACGGTTAGCGAACAGATGAAGATTGAAGCCCCTGCCGATGTCTGGCAGGGGTCGACTTCCCGACCGGGAAAAAAGCGTGGATAGGTTCACGTTACATGAAATAGTCGAAGTCGCTTTCACGACGGGTCCGGCGGCGGAGCGCGAAAATAGCGACTGGTTCGTCGTGAGGATCCAATCGAATGGTGTAGTCACCTCCCACGACTTGATGGCGGTAATCTTGAATGAGTTCATGCAGTTGATAGGTATCCTGTTCACCAATGCCGCATTCTTCAATCGGAATACGTAGGTGAGCCTCATGCACGGTATAGGGATCCATATTGATCACGAACAAGAGGATGTCCGTCTTGTCGGCATTCATTTTCCCATAAAACAAAATGTGGTCGTTGTCGGATTGGTAAAATTGCAGATTGGTAAAGGTGTGCAGGGCAGGGTGATCCCGTCGGATCTGGTTGATACGGGTGATATAGTCCCGAATGTTTCCGGGACGATCCCAATCCCAGTGCCGGATTTCATATTTTTCCGAATCCTGATATTCCTCGGTTCCGGGAATCGCCTTATTTTCACACAGTTCATAACTATTGTAGATCCCGTAGGTGGGGGAAAGCGTGGCGGCCAGCACGAGCCGAAATTTAAATGCCGGTCGACCTCCCTGTTGGAGAATTTCCGGAAGGATGTCCGGTGTATTGGCGAAAAAGTTCGGTCGGAAATACTCTTGCATTTGGGTTCGGGTTAATTCGGTCAGGTATTCGGTCATTTCTCCTTTTGAATTTCGCCAGGTAAAATACGTGTATGACTGGGTGTAACCGGCTTTCGCCAGGACCCGCATCATTTTAGGCCGGGTGAAGGCTTCCGCCAAAAACAACACATCAGGATGTTCCAACTGGATTTCTCGAATGAGCCATTCCCAAAAGATGACGGGTTTGGTGTGGGGATTATCCACCCGAAAAATCTTGACTCCATGCTCAATCCAAAAAAGGAGAACCCGCTTCATTTCCTGCCAGATGCCCTGCCAAGCTTCGGTATAGAAATCAAATCCGTAAATGTCTTCATATTTTTTGGGAGGGTTCTCCGCAAATTTAATGGTCCCGTCCGGTCGTTGTTTGAACCATTCCGGATGTTGTGTGACGTAGGGATGATCCGGCGTGGCATTGATAGCGAAATCTATGGCGACTTCCATTCCGTGGCTCCTGACGGCTTGCTGGAAATGGTCAAAATCTTTCATTGTCCCGAGAGCCGGCTCGACCGCATCATGCCCGCCATGTCGACTCCCGATGGCCCAGGGACTACCCGGTTCGCCAGGTTTAGCCTTCAAGCTGTTGTTGCGCCCCTTGCGATTCGTTTCTCCGATGGGATGAATCGGCGTGAGATAGAGCACATCGAATCCCATATCCCGGATAGCCGGTAGGCGTTGTTCGCAATCCTTGAACGTTCCCCCTTTTCCAGGCTCGGTTCCTTCTGACCGGGGAAAGATTTCATACCAGGCGCCATACCGGGCGCGCTCACGGTCCACGATCACTTCCAATTCCCTCTCGTATATGGACCAGGCAGCCCGCTGTTCGTGCCGGTCGACGAGTGTGGCGACAATGGGATCCAGGGCGATCGCAATTCGGGTTTCCTGGTCTGGAGCAGACTTCCATTTTTCCAACCAGAGTTTCAGCTCGGATTTATCAGGGCCTTTAGCCCTGGTCATGGCTTCTTGGACTTGCGCCTCTCCCTCCAATAATTCACTGGATAGGTCTGGAATCACCCCATGTTTCTTGGTGAGTTCAATTCGCCATGTTTCGAAACTCCTGACAGAGGCTCCCACGGAATAGAGATATCGGGTGTTTTCCGAGAGCGGAAATGATCCGGCCCACCGGTCGTTATCGACATGATGCATGGAGATTTCCGACCAATCCTTCTGCCCCAGCACTTTGTAACGAAGCACGGCCCCGATCGTGTCGTGTCCTTCCTTGAAAACATCGGCGGTGACGTCCAGTTTCTCTCCGACGATCCGTTTGACCGGATAGCGGCCGCCATCCAGTTCAGGCTCCACATGTTCAATGATGAGGGTTTGTAGGGTTTTGGGAATGTTAGACATGTAGCACTCCTTCGTGTATGGGGATCTTCGGATATTCGTGTAGATGAGAATTTTCGATTTTTCCCCCGTCCAGGAGATCTGATGTGTTTGATCGATCACCGTGAGTCAATCAGAATTCCGGTTCAAACAACAGAATCCGGAATATCAGTCAACTTCTAAAATTTGGAGAATGCCGTCCAGGGGGATACGCACCCAATCGGGCCGGTTATTGAGTTCATAGCCGAGTTCATAGATCGCTTTTTGGAGTAAATAGCCATTCAACAAAATTTGAATGTCGTCGGATGACGGGGGCAAAATGTCTCGGACTTCTTTGATTGACAGGTACGCCTTGAGATAGCTGACGCTGACCCATCGTTGCCAATAGCGGGCCCAAGATTCGAGTAAGGAAAAGTCTTCCGGTCGCACTCCCTCGACTAATCCGATTGAGGAGGCATGCGCCGCGTAATGAAAGGATCGCAACATGCCCGCGACGTCGCGCAGCGGGGATTCCTTGAGTCGTCTGACATTCAATGGCCTGGCCGGTTCGCCCTCAAAATCAATGATGATGAAATCTTTTCCGGTATAGAGCACCTGACCAAGATGGTAGTCGCCATGGCATCGGATGCGGGTGCACGTGAGTTTCCGGTCCCGTATGGTCAACAGACGTTTGCGTAAGCGGCCTTCTCCTTCCAATACCTGTTTCGCAAGGGTTTGTACGGGTTCCTGGAGCCCTTTGACCTGGGTGCGAAGAAGGGGAAAGTTCATGTTCACCGTGCCCAGCATGCTCTGATACAAGCCCCGCCTGTAAAAATCCGTAAATGGTTCCGGTTTAAATTCGGAATCATCAGGGTCGGAGGCCAGCGCAGCATGCAGTTCTCCTGTTCGAAGGCCCAACAATCGCGCTTCTTCCAGATAGGGGCCAATCCATTCGCGGGCCCCTGTCGGAATCTCCTCGTCGACCAAGGCCATCAGAGACTTCTGAGGAATTGACGATGCGGTGATGGCTGTCGAATGGGTGAGCGCTTCTTCCAAGTATCGACTCAATTCATCCAACGTGAATTTCCAGGCGTCTCCTTCATTTTGAATGAATTTCTGTAATATGCCAAACGTCAGGAGATCGCCATTGTCCCGTTGATATTCGATGGCTCCAGCAAGGGGCGCGATGTGCGGAAATCCTTTGTTTGTTAAAAATCGTCCGATTTCAAAGTCAGGATTCACACCGACTTCGGCCCGTCGGTAGAGCTTGAGGATGAAGTCATGTCCAAACAAGACCGAGGAGTTGCTTTGTTCGCCTTTGAGCAAGGTGGGTTCCAGCGTCGGGACCTCTTTCTGAAGCTGCCGCCGGAAAATTTTGGTGGCTTGGGTGACCAAATCGCCCGTCGGACCGGTAAACCGGCGGTTTCGGGAAATACTGTCCGATAGCATTTTTTGAAACTCCCGATCCCACATGGCATCGATGAGAAGGCCTTCCTGGTCACCGTCTTTCATTTTAACTCGCACCCGTGCAATAGCGGCCGGAGAATCCACCACTGGGGCCATGTGATCGGCCGGGAGATACTTCAAGGGTAGAAGGTATGTCTCCGGTTCTCCTTCAGTGTATTCCACACGGATGAGGGCGAGGACGGCCAAGGGATCCTCTTGCGGAAGGGGGATCGCTTCCGTGACTTCCACGACTTGCATGGTGCGGGCTTTCCCCCCGAACCACCGTCGGCCTTGCAGGTACTGAGGTAATACATTTTCGAGTTTGACTTTTTCTCGTTTATGGATGAGGTTATCCCAAACTTTTGAAATGGTGATGGTTGGTAAGCCCTGTTCGGTCTTTCCCTGAGACTCGAGTTGTTTGGATTCAACCGGCTCCAAGGCAAACCAGTAAAACGCATGCCCGCTTAGGGTGAGCAGATAAGGCAAATCGCCGATGGCCGGAAATTTACTCCGTCCGAACAAAGTCATTGGGCGTCGTCCTTTGAATTCCGCGAGATCGAGTTCGACCCATTGGGCATGGCGGGATAAGTTCACGGCAACCAGAATGGTTTCGTCCTGATAACGCCGAAGGAAAACCAGGACTTTCCGATTGGAGGGATGGAGAAACTCAATGGATCCACGTCCGAATACCTTATAGCGTTTCCGCAAGGAGACGATGCGCTTCATCCACCAGAGAGGGGATTGCGCGTTATTTTGTTGCAGTTCGACATTGACGGCTTCGTAATGATATTCGGGATCAATAATAATGGGCAGGTAGAGTTTTTGCGGATTGCCATAGGAAAATCCGGCATTACGGTCGGCACTCCATTGCATGGGAGTGCGGACCCCGTTCCGGTCGCCTAAATAAAAATTATCGCCCATCCCGATCTCTTCCCCGTAATAAATGCATGGAGTCCCCGGCATGGAAAACAACAGGCTGTACATCAGTTCAATTTTTTTACGGTCATTCCCGAGGAGGGGGGTCAAGCGCCGACGGATCCCCAAATTGATCCTGGCCTGCTTGTCATGGGCAAAGACCCGGTACATGTAATCCCGTTCCTCATCCGTCACCATCTCCAGGGTGAGTTCGTCGTGGTTGCGCAAAAAGAGCCCCCATTGGCAGGATTCCGGAATCGCAGGGGTCTGGTCCAAAATATCGATGATGGGAAAGCGATCTTCCATTTGCATGGACATGAATAGGCGGGGCATCAAGGGGAAATGAAAGTTCATGTGGCATTCATCACCCTGTCCGAAATAGGCTGCGGCGTCTTCCGGCCATTGATTGGCTTCCGCGAGAAAAAAACGGTTTTTGAATTTTTTGTCGACGTGCGTCCTCAGCGTTTTAAGGAACGCGTGGGTTTCCGGGAGGTTTTCGCAATTGGTCCCTTCCCGCTCGAAGAGATAAGGCACGGCATCCAGCCGCAAGCCGTCCACACCCAATTCCAGCCAGAAATCCAGGACTCCAAAGATTGCCTTTCGCACTTCGGGGTTGTCGTAATTCAAGTCCGGCTGATGGGAAAAAAAACGATGCCAGAAATACGCTTTGGCCACGGGATCCCAGGACCAATTTGAATGTTCGGTATCTTTGAAAATAATGCGGGTATCGAAATACAGTTCAGGGGTCTCACTCCAGACGTACCAATTCCGCCATTTACTGCCGGGGGGAGCCTTCCGTGCGCGCTGAAACCAGGGGTGTTGGTCTGAGGTGTGATTGACCACTAATTCTGTAATCACCCGTAATCCCCGGCGGTGAGCTTCCCGGACGAAGGCCTGGAAGTCACGCCTGGTTCCATAATGTGAATGAATATTTGTGTAGTCGGAAATGTCATAGCCATCGTCCCGGAGGGGAGATGAGCAAAAGGGAAGAAGCCAGATGGCGGTCACACCCAGATCCTGGAGATAATCGAGTTTTTGGGTCAGCCCTTTGAAATCGCCTATGCCATCGGCGTTACTATCGCAAAATGCCCGAACATGGAGTTCATAAATAATGGCATCTTTGTACCACAGCGGATCATTCTCGAGTGTGTCGACAATCATGGATAGGCCTTTCCTCAATCCTGTCTATACTAATTGTTTCCCGGCCGTACACAGGAAGTGCGGTCTCGATATGGGTTGTGATGTCGCAATATTGGGCTGGACGTCTGTTCAGCGAGAATGCTGAAATAGATAAACGAGTAACACTGATTTACCATATAAACGGATGGAAAGGCCAATCCACTGTTAATGGGTGGAATGCGGTTCTTGTGTTATGAGACGGGGGGCAAAGGAGAATTCAGCAAGAAATTTCCGAAGAATGGCTTGTTCCAGGCGTGAAGGATATTGAGTCGGGCAGGGCACGCGGAGCAATAAATTAATACGGCCGGGCTCAGGCAACTGAATGGTGACCCGTGGTTCAACGGAGGGGGCGTCTAGCCACAGCTTGCCTTCGAGTTTTTTGAGATAGGTCCTGGCCTCATTAATAAACGGGGCGGCTTCTTCTTCTCCGGCTTGCAGCAGCAGACGTTCGGCGGTTTTCCAATCATCATCGGTACTCAAGGGAACCGTCACAATATGGAGACGGTATTTTTTTGAATAGGTTTCATTTGTTAGGGGGTGATCGAAAATAAAGCTGTTGGGAATGACCATGGCTCGGCCCGTATATTGATGAGAGGTTTGGCCTGGTCCGATTTCCAGGACCGTGGTCGTCAGGGCGTTGTGGTCAACCACGTTTCCCCGAATGCCCCCGATTTCGATGCGATCACCCAACGAATAGGTTTTGGTCAGCACTCGAAGTGCCGATCCGCTCAAGCAATCAATGATTTCCTTGGTGGCCAGGACGAAGGCCACGGCGACAGCAAACACGGAGACGGCAAAGGTTTGGAGTTGTGGTGCCCAAATGAAAATCATCCCGAGAATAAACAGAAAGAGCAGGCCATTTCTGAGATTGACCGCCCACCGTCTCTGTGTTTCCACGGAAAGCTCGGTTGTCTGGAAAAGACTGTGATGGATCCCCATCCTGACGATGACAATAATTAAGAAGAGAAAGAACGTACTCAGGCCGTACCGGATGACCATGTTGCCGGTCGTATCTACAATGTCTTCCACGTGTGGCTCCTCATGACTGATGTATGAACTGGACGCGTTGAGATCAATAGGAAACCCATGGGGGTCTTAGGTATCCTTCCGAATCTGACCTGGTTGGGGGAAAAGGCGAATGTCCAAGAGCTGGCAGATGAACGAAACACAGGTGAATCACAATGCAACGGGTCAGGCTGAAGGCGAATGGATAGGAGTAATCCGCAGGCAGATCATGTTCAAAAATGACAACCACCCTGCTCAGATCATACTGTATTTTTTCTCCTAATCAAAGGGGTTTGAATGAGTCATGGAACTTGAGGCCTATCCGCTTCTCCGGTGGTCTCGGAAGAAGTACTCCCCGTTGGTCTGACGGAGCCTCTCACGGTCGCCGTGGTGGGAAAGAAGCCGTAGGGGGCTTTCTCGGACATTGAAAATTTCTGTTTTTCCTCTTGTGCCAGAGAGAGAGCTTCACGGGCATCGGTTTGTGCCAACAACATTAACCGGGTGGCCATGGAATAATCCCGAGCCCAGAATATTTTTCCGGATTGTTCATGAAATTCTTCTTCCGCGATCGTCAGCTCACTTTCCGCTAAACTGTAGAGATCCGGCGCAAAGACCAAGGCTCCCTCTCTCCTGGCATTTCCCACTGCCTGACGGGCTGCCTGCAATTCGTGGAT
>BQIZ01000014.1 GCA_021604365.1 Nitrospirales bacterium | reverse complement strand
ACTCCAAAGGGCTTTGGCTGATCGATCAGCGGTGATTCCTCTCATTGCCAAAATTGAAAGGCCTGAAGCCCTGACATGTCTTGATGAAATCCTGGATGCGGCAGACGGGGCGATGGTGGCCAGGGGAGACCTGGCCCTGGAAATGAGCCCGGAAGAAGTTCCGCTTCTGCAAAAACAGATCATCGCACAGGCCAATAGTATGGGAAAGCCCGTGATCACCGCCACACAAATGCTTGAATCGATGACTCGCAATGCTTTTCCCACTCGCGCGGAAGCCTCGGATGTGGCCAACGCCGTACTGGACGGGACTGATGCCGTCATGTTGTCGGCCGAAACTTCAATGGGAATTTTTCCTTTGGAAGCGGTCCAGGTCATGGATCGGATTATTCGACAAGCAGAAAAAGAAATGTTCCGTAAGAGCCAAAACCTCCTTTTGCCTAAAGGAGTCGTGCGTTCGACTCCGGAAGCAGTCTGTGAAGCTGCCGTCTCTCTTGCAAAATCTATTAATGCCCAAGCTATCGTGGTCTTCACCGAGTCCGGCCATACAGCCATGTTATTGGCCCGCCATCGACCGACGGTCCAGATTTTCGCACTGACTCCCTCCCCAACCGTCACACGTCAATTAGCTTTAGTATGGGGCATGGCTTCAAGTATATTTCCTCAAATCGATGAAACCGATGACCGAATTCATGCTGCCCAAGTTCACCTCAAAACGCTAGGTCTACTTCAGGAAGGCCGGCTCATTGTCATCGTCACCGGGGAACAATTGGGACATGCCATTGGAACCAATATCATCAAAGCCCATGTGGTTGTCTAAAGTCGAGCAAGGAGAACAGGAAACATGTCCCACACCATCATCATTATCGGAGGCGTGGCAGGCGGGGCGAGCGCAGCCGCCAAGGCGCGTCGGACCAACGAGGCCGCAAACATTGAGATGTTTGAAAAAGGACCCTATGTCTCCTTTGCCAACTGTGGTCTCCCGTATTATGTGGGAGAGACTATTCCGGCTCGTGATGACCTTCTCCTTCAAACCCCGGAGCGGTTTTGGAAACGATTCAGAGTCCAGGCCCACGTGGTACACGAAGTCCTTCACATAGACCGAACGGCAAAATGCGTACAGGTGAAAAACTTGATGACTCAAGCAATTACTACGCACCCCTATGACACGCTCATTCTGGCACCCGGTGCCGGGGCCATCATGCCCGACATACCAGGCATTCATGCCAGGAATATCTTTACGGTCAAAACCGTTCCTGACTCTGATGCCATCAAAACCTTTCTCGCCGGCCAGCCTTCTCAGCACGGCTTGGTGATTGGAGGCGGATTTATTGGACTGGAAACGGCCGAGGCCCTGATAGGCCTTGGATTGACCGTGACGATTGTCGAAAAAGCTCCTCAAATTTTGCCTCCTTTTGATCAGGACATGGCCACTTTGGTGGCTCATCATCTCCAAGAAAAGGGCGTGAAGATTATTGCGGGTGACGGTATTAACGGATTTCGGCAGGACGGCGATCTCGCCAAAGAAGCCGAATTGGAAAGTGGAACACGGTTGCCGATGGACCTCGCCATTCTTTCGATTGGCGTCAGACCGGAGCTCAAGCTGGCCAGAGAGGCAGGGCTTGAAATTGGGTCAGCGGGAGGCATTGCCGTGAATACACGACAGCAAACCTCTGACCCCGATATCTATGCAGCGGGTGATGCGGTTGAAACACTCCATCTCGTGACTGGCAAGCACGCAAGAATTCCTTTAGCCGGACCAGCCAATAAGCAGGGAAGGGTGGCCGGCGCCAATGCTGCGGGCGGAGACTTACAGTTTCACGGTGCACTGGGAACAGCTATTGTCGAAACCATGGGCATCACCGCTGCCAAAACGGGACTAAGCGAACACGAAGCCAAGGCCCACGGCTTGAATTACTTTGTCTCCCTTACCCACCCCTTGGATCACGCAGAATATTATCCTGGTGCAGAAGCGCTTCACATGAAATTAGTCGTAGAACTACAGACGGGAAGATTGTTAGGTGCCCAAATTGTGGGGGATCAGGGAGTGGATAAACGCATTGATGTGTTGGCGACAGCCATACATGCCAAATTGAATGTCCAGGATTTGGAACAATTGGATTTAGCCTATGCCCCCCAATTTAACTCGGCCAAAGGGCCGGTCATTATGGCAGGTTTCGTGGCTGCTAACACTTTACGCGGTGAGGTCGATACGCTCACGGGAGAAGAATTACAGCAGAAATTAGAAACGAATCCTTCTCTCCAATTGTTAGATGTCCGGACCACGGACGAATATCAAAAAGCGCATATTCCTCATGCCCGCCTCATTCCCGTGGATGAACTGAGAGACCATCTCCAGCAACTTGATCCCGCTCAGGAAACCGTCGTCTATTGTCGTGTCGGATTACGCGGCTACCTTGCTGCGCGCATTCTCCTTCAGCATGGCTTCACCAACGTCTTCAACCTCACGGGTGGCTTTTTAAGTTTTCCTCAATAAAATTCGATCCCCACTTCCATTCAAGCAAACCCATAAGTCTTCGAAACCTTCAGACGTTAACTCGTTAACTCAATTCGTTAAATCAAGCTTAACACCTCACCGCTTTTTTCATTGAAGGATATTTCTTCATATTATCATAAGCAATTGATATTAATTACTTTTATACCATTTATGTCATTTGGCATTTAGTTTGCTCATGTTATTGACATGAAGAGGAGAAATCCAAAGGTGCCTTAACAATTTTCACAAAAGGAGAGCGCTCATGGAACAAACGACAAGTAAATCTCTAACTGCAGCGATGTTCAGTGGTCAATCCACATTAGGCCGGATCCTGGTTGTCGACGACGAGCCGGATGTACGCAAAGTTGTAAGATTGTCATTGGAAAAAGCCGGATACGACGTGATTGAAGCCGAAGACGGTCAACAGGCTGTGCAAGAAATCAAAAGTGGGGAAAACCCTCTTTTACTGGACGTGATCCTCACGGACATTCGAATGCCCAAACTGAACGGACTTGAGGCTATTCAGTTTTTTCAGAAAGAATTCCCGCATGTATCGTTGATTGTGCTGACGGGATTTCCGGATTTAACTATGGCCACATCCCTGATGAAGAATGGGATTATCGACTATCTGGTCAAACCGGTTGAAAAAGAAAAACTTCTGGCTGCGGTTGCGAAGGCCATGGAACAACGGGAGCTCAACCATCTCTAAACAGGAGGACGGCTGCCTCTCCCCCTTACTTAAGAAGGTATACAATTCTTTCGATTCGGAAAAAATGCAAGGACTTCTTTTAGCCTGTCATTTTGGTGTTAATTTTGCTCTATCCATCAGGAAAGAGATGAGGATGGACTTTTTGTGTCAAAATACCCCAAGTGGGGTAAGAGATGGGTGGGGAAATTTACCCCATAGAATGCTCTAAAAAAAATTGAACTACGAGATCCAAGACATGGTGAAAATTTATTGTCTTTCTTAACCAAATTTTTACGGAGGTTTTCTAATGGCTCATACGAGGAATGTCCACTTTACAACTCAAGGCCATGCTCTCGTACTCACGGTGGGCGTCCTTCTCTTTCTCCTTTTTCCCGGTCCCTTGTTGGCCGCTGACGGAAAAGATGCAGAATCCCTGATCAGCACCACATGTTCGACCTGTCATAAGTTTCAGGGCGAGGGTGAGAGCCGCTTTCATTTAAAAGCTCCGGATCTCATGTGGGGGGGCAGCAAGTTTCAGCGGGATTGGCTGATTAAATGGCTGACAGGAAAAGAACCGATGCTCTATGCCAAAAGCTACCGGTGGGATCAGTCTCAACAACCTGAGCAGCACACGACCGTCTCTCAACAGGAAGCTGAAGGCCTTGCCGACTATTTTGAGACACACCTTCAGGATCCGCGAGTGAAGCCAGGATCCATTGATATGTCCACCTTCAGCAAACAGGAAGCGAAATTTGGGGAGGAGATTTTCACCCAACATTCCTGCATTGGCTGTCATCAGATTATGGTGGATGGGAAAAAGACCGGCGGTCCACAAAGCGCCTCGTTCTTTAACTCAGGCAAACGGCTGAAGGCTGATTGGATTTATCGCTTTAACTCCGATCCCCCCGACTTTGTTCCCCACAGCGGAGAGTTTGTCGGTGATGTCAGTGCATTGGGACTGCGATATGTCACGGGGTTTATTGCGACCCGAGGGAATGAGGATTTCCCCTATTATGAGCCATGGAAAAGTGCCGCTTTCAACCACCCGAATGTCGAGAACGGTGGGAAAATTTATCAAGAATATTGCGCACAATGTCACGGTGCGGAGGGCAAAGGGGATGGTCCCGCAGCTTCAGGCTTAGAACCCAAACCGGCGGTGCATGCCAATATTCCCTTTGATAAAATTCCTCTCGATTATCTGTATAACGTGATTTACTATGGTGGAAAAGCTGTTGGGAAATCTCCCCTGATGCCCTATTGGGGACTGACCATTGGCGGGACAGAAGGCGTATCCGATGTCATTGCCTATTTAAAGACCACATTTAAGGGTGCTTCAGATATGGCCAGCGCGGCTTCACCATCAGGAGGACCATCAGGAGTCTGTCCACAACCGCGCAACACCAAACGGGCACCTGGCAAATTTCGCAATATGACCAGTCCGTTACCCGACTCTCAAGAGCACATCAAAGCCGGAGAAAAGCTGTATCACGAAACCGCTCAACCCTTGGCCTGCACACAATGTCATGGCAATAAGGGGGATGGGCAGGGGCCAATGGGCGCGGCGTTGAATCCACATCCTCGAAACTTTACGTGTGGAGAAACGATGAAAGATATTTCTGACGGACAACTCTATTGGATTATCAAAAACGGATCGCCGGGGACAGGCATGATGGCGTTTTCCGGGATGCCAGATAACCAAATCTGGCAAGTGATACAGTACATCCGGACCTTGGCCAAATAACCGGAAATTCGGTTCAGCCCCTTCTGGGTGACCTGAAATTTCATTTCAGGGACTGGAGACACCTTTTCCAGTCCCTGAACCTAACGAGTAGGAAGAGCGCCATGCCACCAGCACCAGAAAATGTACAGCAGGACAATTCCGACCTTCCCCGAATGTTGAAACATCTTGAACAACACCACGCCCTCATCTTACAGGCCGCCGGTGAAGGCATATTCGGGCTGGATCTGGAGGGCCGGCATACCTTTGTGAACCAGGCAGCCGCGAAAATGTTGGGCTACGAGCCCCAAGAACTGATCGGCCAACCCAGCCACTCCCTCTGGCATCACACCAAAGCCGATGGCACTCCCTACCCGCAGGAACAATGTCCGAACTATGCGACATACAAGGATGGCCAAGTCCATCGAGGGGACAACGAAGTGTTCTGGCGAAAGAATGGCACCAGCTTCCCCGTCGAATATTCCAGCACACCTATTCGCCATGAAGAGGTCCTGGTTGGTGCCGTTGTCGTTTTTCAAGATATTACCTATCGCCGGCAATGTGAAAAATCCCTTGAACAATTTCGTCGACACAACGATATGATTTTACAGGCCGCCGGCGAAGGCATTTTCGGGTTAGATCTCGAGGGAAACCATACCTTTGTCAATCCTGCTGCCAACACCTTATTAGGCTATGAACCAGGCGAGTTATTTGGCCAACCCAGTCATACCACCTGGCACCATACGAAATCTGATGGCTCTCCTTACCCGGCTAGAGAATGTCCCATCTATAAGGCCTATAAAGATGGGTTGGTTCATCACGGTGAGGAGGAGATTTTCTGGAAGAAAGATGGGACGAGCTTCCCTGCCCGATATACCAGCACCCCAATCTGGGATGAGCAAGGGGGGTTGGCGGGAGCCGTGGTCACGTTTCAGGATATCACTGAAAAGAAACGGATGGCTGCTCAGTTATTAGAGGAAGCCAAACTGGCGGAAGTGACCAGAGTTCTTGGAGATATCGGCCACGATATTAAAAATATGTTGATGCCTGTGTTGTCAGGTGCAGATTTATTAAAGGATGAATTGGATGAACAGTTCCCCACCTTAATCCGAGAAAAGGCGAAAGGGGCAGAGACTAGTTATGCCAACAGCCTGGATCTAATCAGAATGATCGTCACCAATGCCAAACGCATTCAGGACCGTGTGAGGGAAATCGCGGATGCCGTGAAAGGTGTCACCAGTCCTCCACATTTCACACCCTGTCGCGTACGAGACGTCGTGGATGGAGTGCTCGACACTCTTCGCACCTACGCTGGAGAAAAAGGCATTACCCTTCTGACCGATGGCCTTGATGCCCTACCTGTTATTGATGCCGATGAACGTCGACTGTTTAATGCCTTTTACAATCTCATCAATAATGCCATCCCGGAGGTGCCCCGTGGAGGATCAGTCACGGTCGGCGGATCTCCGGGACCGCGTCCGGACACCGTAGAATTGACGGTAGCCGATACGGGAAAAGGCATGCCCGCTGAAGTTCGGGATCGTCTATTTACCGTTCAGGCCATTAGCACCAAAAAGGAAGGAACAGGGCTCGGGACCAAAATTGTCAAAGATGCCATCGATCTCCATCATGGTCACATTACGGTTGAAAGTGAAGAAGGCCACGGAACAATTTTTCATCTTGTCCTTCCCGTCTCTCAAGTGGTTTCATCCCAGGCCAAGCCTGGCAACATATGACATGATCATGCCATACAAGGAAGATTCATTCCTTGCACCAATTGAATCCCTCTTAGGCAAAACCGAACATTCCTCAATTGGTAACTGTCGATTGTTTCCAAAGAACTGTGGAAGATGGTGTGTCTTCAGTACCACTCATTGAGTGGTGATCCTGACCAGCCCATCCTTGGAAGAAAGACCTTTCTCCTTTTCTTTAAGTCCATATTCACCCCCGGAACAACATCCTCGGTACTCGCTGGCCTGTTAATCATTTTCAGGCAACCATAACCCACCATATATCATTCGTAACCTGATCAATTATTGCTTAGGCTGGATACATGACATAAACACGTGGGAGATACAGGGGAAAAACATTTCTTCGGTTCCCACTCACGTCACACACCCAGGCACCTGTTCCCGAGTGATCCCATAGGACAAAACTTTGTTTTGACAATGAAGATCGGATGTTATCCATAATTGCTGATCCTATAGCCAACAGTAGAAGGAAAAATTTCCTAATGGTTCGACCAATCCAAAAAAACAAGAATTGAAGAACACATTGCCACGATGAGCGAACCCTTGTCTCATTCGCTTTCTCCCCATACAATTAACTTTTACTCCCCCTTCAAACATTTTATTTGTTCATACCTGGGAGATTCCATGAAAAAATCTGGGGGATTGTCCGCACCATCTTGATGAATCTTACGGCCTGTAGAAACACCAAAGAGCATCTTGACCTCGGCGCCTGAGGTGGGCCTACTCCTGGGGATGGAGGCTATGAATATCATTGCAGTTCATGATCTCTTACATATTCCGTTTGGCTTTTAAAGGTATGTCGCACGATTCTGAGGTCTCAGGCCCTACCCTTTCACCTTTCCTCTAGCATCGTAATTTCTCATGGACTTTCACTATTTGTTAGCACTCCTCTCTGGTGGCTTTATCGGTCTGTTGTTAGGGGCCACTGGAGGGGGCGGGTCGTTAGTGGCCATTCCCTTATTGGTCTATGTGGTTGGCGTACCTGTTCAAAATGCCACAGCCATGTCACTTATCGTGGTTGGCTATTCGGCCCTCTTTGGGGCATGGCATGAGAGCCGACAGCAGCGGGTTCACTTTATCTCTGCCCTTTTATTCAGCCTGACCGGAATGGTCGGCGCTTGGGTGGGTGCTCATGGCCACCAGTTTGTTCCAGACTCCCTGGTGCTTTTTTCGTTTGGCAACCTGCTTTTGTTTATTAGCATGTGGACGTTTTGGAAAAATTATGAGGGGGAACAGAACGATGTCCCGAGCGGATGCGCAAAAGAATTTTCCGGGCGCTGTGCGCTGAAAGCCCTCACGCTCGGATGGGGGGTTGGCCTGTTAACGGGGTTTTTTGGTGTCGGAGGGGGATTTCTCATTGTTCCTGCTTTGATGTTTCTCATGGGATTTCCTATTCGGTTAGCTATTGGCACATCACTTCTCATTATCGCCCTTATTTCCATTGGGGGAGTGATCGGCCATTTCAAGGAGGCCCACCTGGATATTGGGTTAACCGGATTGGTGTTACTCGGCAGTCTTCTCGGGTTGTTGTGTGCCTCACAAGTGACACGATCTATTCCAGCGCATCATCTGAGACGGGGTATGGCCATCCTCATAGGTGTAATCGCCATATTGTTAATCGTGGCCAATGCCCGCCCCCTCCTCTTTTAAAAATGGGATGGAGTGCCATTAAGAAGATGCTGCATCCTCCGAAACCGGTTTAAATAATAACATCACATCCCCCAGTTCCAAGGTGTGGCTCTTTTCAAACTCCCAGTGTGAAAGTATTGTACCTTGCCGATACACCCGAAGCAGCAAATCTGGCCGCAAATCCCTTGCGGACTTTCCAACATCCTGCTGGTCGGCCGTTCGTTCCTCGATATGGACCTTCCCCCCTGCCGTTAAGAAATCTTCCAAATAATCCACCAAAAAATGTTGATCCACTGCAGCGGCTAACATATATCCACCATACGTCGCCGGCGAAATAATGGTCTGTGCCCCTCCCTGGCGAAAGAGTTTGACATTTTCTTCTTCCTTCGCACTGACAATCACCCGGCAACGTGAATTCAAATTCCGAACGGTTAACAAGATAAGGGCATTCGTATCATCTCGTCCGGCGGCAATAATGACGGCCTTGGCCTCATTGAGGAACGCCCCATACTTTAAGATTCCCTCCTGCGTCGCATCCCCTCGGAGTGCCACGACTCCCAATTCTCCAGCGACGCGTACCCGTTCTTCTCCTGGATCTATGACCAAAATATGATCTGGGTTCGTCCCCTTGGCGAGCAGTTCCTTGACGGTCGAATAGCCAGTATGACCGAATCCACAAATGACGACATGCTGATCAAGAGACCGTTGGAGTTTTGCCATGCGAAATACCTCAGTAAATTGTCTGAACGCCAGTTGATAGGCCGTCCCTAAAAAAATGACCCAAAGAAAGATGCGGACGGGTGTGACGACGAATGCATCAATCAGGCGTGCCCGCGTGGTAACCGGCACAATGTCCCCATAACCGACAGTCGTCACCGTGACCATCGTGAAATACACCACATCTGAAAAAGATATCTCTCCATCAATTTGATCCTTGAGACCGTGGCGATCCAACCAGAGTACCCCTGTCAAAAAACAAAATAACATGGCTACCAATATAATCCGGCTCAGAAGCGTGCGAAAGGGATCAAGGTCGGTGGGCATGTACACCACCCGCCGAAAAAAGAGCCTAGAGGCTTTTCGGGAAGCATGAGCGCGGAATAAAAATGCCATGTTGTCTTCTTCTCGTCCCTCTTCAAAGGTGCATTAACTTTGTCCCGTTAAGGGCCACATAAAGACCAGTAGGGGGATTGAGACCAGGAGGATTAAGAGTTCCAAAGGTAACCCCATACGCCAGTAGTCCCCAAATCGATACCCCCCTGGCCCCATGACCAACAAATTATTTTGATGGCCAATTGGAGTCAAAAAGGCACAAGAGGCTCCAATCGCCACTGCCATGAGAAAGGGATCGGTATTCACCCCAAGATTCTGTGCCACCGCCACGCTCAATGGTGCCATCACGACCGCCGTCGCGGCATTATTCATGACATCTGACAACGTCATCGTTAACACCATGATGATGCCTAAGAGCATAATTGGGGGAAACCCCTCCATCATATTGACCAAGAATTGAGCTAACACGGTCGTTACTCCACTCCGTTCCAACGCTTGCCCAATAGGAATCATGGCCCCCAACAATACCAGGACCGGCCAATCCACAGCTTGATACACATCCCTCGGAGAAACAATGTTGAGAAGCACCATTCCTAGGGCCGAACAGATTAAGGCAATCGGGAGTGACGCCAACCCGGACATGGCGCTGCCCAATGCGAGAGCGAATAGCCCGCCTGCCAGCCACGCCTGTCCCGGCTTTCCCAACTGAAGTCCCCGTTCTGCCAAAGGGAGACATCCGAGCTGGCCAATCACTTCCAAAACCCGTTCCTTTTCTCCCTGCAGCAGAAGCACATCCCCCGCTTTAAACCGAAATTCCCTCAGCCGCCCACGGTAAGGTGTGCCTTGACGAGAGGCCCCTAACAAGTTAATCCCGAACCGGCTTCGCAACTTGAGAGACCCCGCCAGCCGCCCAACCAACCAGGAACGATCCGGAGGCACCACGGCCTCCAATAACATGTCTTCATCTCTTTTTACGGGTGGCGCTTGCTTAAAATCCTGAATTTCTTCCTTTGGCTGGGTCCCCGTTAACTTCAAACCCAAAGTGGACACAAATTTATTAATGCCTTGTGGTCCCGCCTCAAGGACGAGGATGTCGCCGACCTGAATGTGTTCCCTCCAAGTCGCCCCCCGAATAGATTGGTCGCCCCGCACCAATCCAATAATTAATGCGTCGGAATCCTCAGTGGCCATTTCCAGTTCTGACAAAGACTTTCCTATTGCCTTAGAATTTTCCGGCACTTCGACTTCTGTTAGATATTCCTGTATAGAAAACAGGTCCTGTGGCGCATTTTGAGATCGTCGAGCAGTGGGAATAAAGCGCCAACCCACTAGTGCCACAAAGAGAATTCCTACCAACGCCATGACTCCTCCCACCGGAGTAAAATCGAACATTCCAAATGGCTCGCCGGCCACTTCTGCCCGATAATGGGCCACGATGATATTGGGAGGCGTTCCAATAAGCGTAACCATTCCACCCAAAATCGTTCCAAAAGCCAGAGGCATTAATACTACGGCCGGAGAACGCTTGGCCTCGACGGACGATTGAATAGCCACTGGCATCAGTAATGCCAGGGCACCGACATTATTCATGACGGTTGAAATCAATCCACCCAGAGAAGATAAAACAGCCACATGGATAGACGGGGAAGAAGACGTGGCAACGGTGACATAGCGCGTGAGAAATTCCACTGCTCCGGCATTACTTAACCCTCGACTGATAATCAACACAGCCGCCACGGTGACGACCGCAGGATGACCAAATCCTAGAAATGCCTCTTCGGAAGAAACGAACCCCAAAAGTGTTGAGAGAAGCAATGCACTGAGGGCGACCAAGTCGTAGCGCCATCGTTCCCAGATAAAGAACACCAACATGATTCCCATTAGGCCCAGGAAAAAGAGATGGTCACTGTTCACGAACGAGAAGAATCCTTTTATTCATGGCATCGATGATGTGGTCGGGAACCGGAAGGAAATTGAAAAAACACTCCAAGATCAGATCTTAAAAAAACGATATACCCTTGCCTGCTCCGATCATTCGGAGACTAAAGGAACCCTCTTAGTGTATCAAGGTTGGGGAAGGAATGTTCCACCATTTCGATCCAGCAGGATAAAAATGGTATTTCAGACTAGATTGGAATCCTCATGCAGGATACCGGGGATGCAGGGCTGAATGCCGTCGTGGAGATTCCTCCCCATCCCCATGGACATGCTCAGTCAATAATTCAAGTAGGAATTGTCAGGCAACCTCAAGCAATCACGCCGGAATAGTCGCAGGTGAAAGTGAGGCAATAGGTCGAGGAAAGTACCATGCCAAAGCCGTGTGACCAGGAGTGTTTTCCTCTAAAGGAACCCGCTTCAGAAACGTCAGGAGAACCAGGAAATTAATCTATTAGGTTGATAGGTCCTCGCCGCAACGCAGCATTCGAACCTCATCTGAACCATGAATCAATCGGTCCCTGGGAGCGTGGTCCTTCCCAGAACACAACGGGTCTTTTAAGCTTTTCAGGCCGTCAACCGAGCAACGGGAGTCCGTGGAGCTCTCCGCAGCCGCTTCCGAAATGGAATAACTTGGGCCTGAACGGGACCATCAGTGCGATGATGATTAATGACGGGGTCCATCAGATTCCCGCACATAATACATCGATACGCTTTAATCCATAGTTCCCCCATCGCTCCCTTAATGTCCAGACAATCATCAACCACCATCAGCCCATTACATCGTACACACGTCATAACTCTACCTCCTTTGAAAGCCTCCTGCTTCCTACTCTTCTCAACGGGTGAGTCAATGCATCACGCGTGCCACGCACCACGTGAGATCTCGAAAAGCACCAACTAATTAGGTGTGTATGAATGCGGAAAATGAATGGAGAACACTGGACAATCGAATGAATTTTTGGAGTCTACAATATTTTGTGATAAAAAAAAAGAGTAAACACATATTTTGTGGTAATAGAAATATTGACTATAATTCAGGCATCCTGCTCTTCTTGAAAAATATATTTTTTGACTTTGCTCTCCGCATATTTCTATTTCCATCGACCTATGTCAGTTCGATTAAAAATATGGTGAGATTTGGCGGGTAGTGGATATTTTGACAGGATCACTCATGAGGCTGGTGTAGGAGGCCTGGTCCATTAGAAAGACCCTTAGTTTTGAATATGAGAACGTCAAAGGTACTCCCCAAGCCAGCAGGCCTAGTGAGCACATCAATCTCTTCTTGATCAGATTCTCTATCACCCGCTGAACCTTTATAATCCAGAATTCCAAGGTTGCGCAGCCATATTCCTTGCGGGATAAGCCCATCCACTTCAAAACCGACCTCTTCTGCAAGGAAACAAGTAGCGGTATAATCCACATCAGCGGTCAAATCCTGTTGGCCCACAGCAAAAAACTGGTCGTATATTTGTTTCTGGTGGTAGTAAGAACGAAGAGTCCCGTTTCTATGCCGATGGGAATATAAATTTTTCGCCCAATCGCCATAATCGACAAAAATCACATACCCTGGATCCATAACTCTCCATATGCTTTTGAGGAATGGTTTCAACTCCAGACAAATTTCTGCGACTTGCCCTCGCCCAAGCTGCACCCTTTCGCCACTCAACCGCTCTGCTAAAGCCATTGTTGAAAGAGGTCTCGGTTGCTCACAAAACTCTCCATCCTCATCTAGGTCCACATACAATTCCAAAACTTCCTCATGTCCCATGCCCATCACACGATGAACGGGCAATGCATCAAGTACTTCGTTTCCAAATACAAATGTCGGTTCTGGGGGTAAAGAGTCTATATTTGGGATAGCCTGCAATCCTCTTTGCTGTTGATTGGCCCGCAACCCTCGGCTTGGTTCTAGAACTACATATTCATGATCGTTTTCAAGACAAGAAATAATATTGCTCCCTAACTGACCTGTTCCTCCACCTAATTCCAAGACCCGTAGGGGAAGACCCATCGCCTTCTCTGCATACGTAATGGCTTTGGCAATGGCATATCCAAAGGCCGGAAATCTTGCATTGGTGTCAAACGGCCCATCAGGATTCCCAATTTTTGGTGCCTTTGCATAAAACCCCTTTTTTTCATCATATAAGGCCGCAGCCATAAAGTCCCTGAAGGTCATTGGTCCTTGCGTTCGAATTTTGCCCTTCAAGGCGTTGCCAAGTTCCGTATCAATCCGGTTCAAGGCAAGTCCAACCTAATTTGTTGATGGTCAGAATCAAAAGAATCATGGAATGAGGAGTGGACAGGTCATGAAAAATTATTCGAGGGAAGAGGCCATACAAAAAAAGGGTGCCATTCCTGGCACCCTTTTCCTAAGTATTCAAACCGAAAAAAAGTAAATTACTTAATAACTGTTGATTTAGCCCCAGCTGGATTCGGGGTAATTTTGTTGATCGGGCCTTCAACTTCAGGCAAACGACCGGCACCAGCCGACTTTTGAATCCGAGCCCGATTAGGATCATTAACATCATTCATAACAGATTTGCTGCCAAATCCTTGAGAAGACAACAGACTCGTCTCTCCTCCTGCATTCGTTTGACCAGGATCATTGGCGGTAGCTTGACCTGTCACTGGAGACTTCCCAGCAGCCGGATACCCCGGGTGAGCTGGTAACAACCCTGGATTGGCAAAGGCCATTGATAGGGCGAAGGTGCTAGCACCCACCGTTCCGAGAAAAATTCCAATCCCTTTCATAAGACCGCTCCTTTGTTGGTTATGACTGGTTAACAATAGAAAATGGTCTGGATATGTGCATGCCCTAATTTATTCAGATAGAAAAAGCGATCTTATTCAGATTGGCCGGTAGTGTCAAGTTTACTCAACCAAAATGAAAAAATTTGTGAACTGTCCTCGCCTTAGATACCTGCCCTTTCAATCAAACCGGACGGCGAGGCCGATACGGAGTTCTTGGTCGTGGGGCTGGCATGAGAATGGTGACGGTCGTTCCCTTATCTGGCTCACTAGCGATAGATATCTGCCCCTGGTGCTCTTCAACGACTTTTTTCACGGTCGCCAAACCCAACCCGGTCCCTGATCGCTTTGTGGTGAAATAGGGTTCAAACACCTTATCCACAAACTCGGCTGGAATGGGCACTCCATCATTGGCAATAATTATCTGAAGTTCCGGCTTTCGAGCTCTGGTGAGCATGACTTCCACCCGTAAAAAACCTCCGGGAGACATGGCTTCAATGGCATTTTTGAAAATACACAAGAATACATGTTGCATTTTCCCTTCATCCCACCGGACTTGGGCCAACCGAGCCGGCACCTTCTTGATAACCTCAATGCGATTTACGCGAATGTCCGTCGACACCAATGAAAAAGCCTTATCCAATAGATCCTGGACCCGGCACATTTTTCGGTCAAGTTCCAAGGGTTTGGCAAAATCTAGAATTTCGTTCAATACGGTTTCAATACGAATCATATCCCGCATGGCATTTTCCACCCGGGTTTGCGAATCGAAATCTAAGTCGGCGTCGGTCGTAATTTCTTCTAGCTGAGCCCTGATAAACCCAATAGGTTCACGAATTTCTGTGGCCAAAAACGAACTCACTTCATGCAGTGCGGCACGCCGCTCTTCCTTTCGAACATCCCCTCCCTCTGGTGGAGTAACAATCACCTGCCCCTTGAGTACAGGTTTTTCCGGTTGAATCGGGGCGACATCCATAACGGAAAGGTGACACGATGGGTCTTCAAACAATTCCACCAATTTGGTCGTAATGGCATCGAGACTTTTGGAATCGCTCCCAGTTTGATCGAAATTATTAGGAGTTTTTGACGCTAACGTGACGGTACCCGCCACTCGTCCCCTGACGTAAAAAGGAACGACAATTGTCGACGCGAAGCGATCACGATACAGCTGCTTATAGTCATGAAACCGCCCTTGGGTCGAAGCCAAATTATTGTCACAGCGAGGCTTTCGATGACGAACAGACCACCCGGACGCCGAATCATCTAAAGAGAGAAGCTGCCCCGGGGTCACATCCCGTTTCTGGGTTCCGAATACACCCAACACTTCCAGTGTCGCGGCAAGAGGGTCATAAATGCTGACCCAGCCACGATCAAAAGACAGGCCCCCCTCCACGTCTTCTGTCAAAATACTTCCTATCCGCTCTTGAACCTCTGCAGTCGAATAGGTTCGAGCCACCGTGGCATGCCCCTCTTCCACAGCCAATGACACCGGTTCATTACCCACAAATGGCTTGCTCAAAATCAGCGAAGAACCAAATAGTCCCGCTTTCTTTAATTCTGTGGAAATATGCGAGACATTGGTTGAGAGAGTCGTCTTTTCTCTTTTGGTCAGCGGTGAATTTTCTCTCCTGGCCAGCACCAGCGTGCCATATACCCGGCCCCCAAACTTTAGCGGTAGGACTAACGCCACCTTGCTCCCAGGAGTGACCATGCGAACTCTGAGTACGCTCTCCAACTCCCCGCCACCCCCATTACGGACAGCGGCACTTTTCAAATCCTCCATTGAAAGCGCACGAAGAATCGCGCGGATTTCCCTTGGAGAAAACCCCCGGGAAACCTGCTCGACTAATGGTCCACCATCATGAGTCATAATCGCAACTAAGACCGCTTCCATCCCGACCTCATTAACCACAGAGGTCAGAATCTTTTGAAGGGTACTTTGTTGCTTGGCTGCTAGTGTGGATTCAAGGCGATTGGACATGCATGCGTTTCCTCTCAGAATATTTGCGCACAATGACAGTGTGGGATATGCCGATGGCTGAGGGGAAAAGTTTCTTTCCCAAACCCTCTATATATTCCTAAATCTCTCATCAAGGCCAGAATGGAACTTCCAAGTGGATGTCCCGTTAATTAATATGGCGAATTTTTCGACCGGATGAAGGATGAGTGACAATTTCTATTCGGCCTTGCTCGGAAATCCAGAGATTTAATACTCCACTGACCAGACTAATAAAAAGCGCGCCACCCACCGCTGGCCAAAATCCTGAGATAATGAATCCTTTGACCAGGATTGATACCAGATAAAGGAGAAATCCATTAATGAGAAGCATGAATAGCCCCAACGTAACGAAAATAAATGGAGCTGAAAGCAGATAAAGCACGGGGCGGATGATGGCATTAAGAAAGGCGAGGATAATCACTGCCGCGATCCCCGAGGCAACCCCTGTGATTTCAATGCCTGGGATAATCTGGCTTGCCAACAAAACCGCAAACCCCGTGATCCCGCATCGAATAAGAAAACCCTTCATGGCTGCATCATACCGGCCCTGCGGTCGTGGCCTCAAGCCGTGGTCACCAATTGTGGGGGGCACGTCTTTGGGACAGGGGATTCACTATGAAGATTCCTCGACTCTGTAAGCGAACAATCCTCGCCACAAAGTAATAAGAAGAACCGCCGTCAGGGGTACAAAAATAAAGCTTCCCACGATACCCATCAGCATTTCACCAATCCAGAAGGTCACCCCCAAGTTAAAGGCCAGGACGCCGTAATAAAGGCCAATTCCTAGTATTAATTCCCGTTTTACTACCATTCGGGGAATGGGGTCGGTCGCATTTGTGCCCCGCTCCATCAAGCGGTAACCGAGAAGGGAGAGAAATCCGACCACGGCCCATCCTGCAAAATTCGCGAGGGGAACACCAAAATAAATCCCCATCTGGTGGTAGCCGTAAATGTTTCCCAAAAACCATCGTTCACCCTGAAGGGCTACTGGATCGATCACCACATCCGAAAAGGTAAATAACACCACCGTTAATCCCACAACAGGCCATGAGTTTCTTAATTCCTGATCGAATAGCCATCCCTGTTGGCCCACGCCTTTTGCAGGAGTTAACACGAAAATGAGAGCCAGACAGTAACTGGCATATAATAAAAATGAGAATGAGAGGGAGTCCATGAACGGGATATTGGAAAGATACAACTCATGGTCCTGGGTTGAACCCGTATAAAAATAATCGCCAAAGGGGATCCCGATCCGGGTCGAGGCATATTCACAAATAAAAGCAATTGCCCACGTGAGGCCGAAGAATCTGCCGGCCCGCCGCCATCCTAAAAGTTGTTGCCCGCTATATAGGGAGATCCCTAAAAAGACAAAGACATAGGGCCTGAGTATGAACGTGTTTATGAGGAGATAAACGTATTCCAAAGTTTAGATTTGTCGATGGGAAATGGCTAAGACTTGAGAAGGGGGGTCAGGCATATCCATGTTGGCGAAACCACTCTACCGCCTTATTCAAAGCCGTTTCCACGGACGTTTGGGGAAGAGCCAACTCCTGGCGGGCCTTCGTGCAATCATAATGCATGTGATATTTGGCCATCCGCACCCCTTCCAAAGGAATTCTTGGTGAACGATGAGTTACCGAATTGGCAATCCATTGATTCAGATGCGCTAGGGGAAGCACCAGTTTCCAAGGCAATCGAAGACGTGGAGCAGGCACTCCGGTTAGTCGACTGAGTATTTGACACACTTCTTTCAGTGTAAGATTCTGATTGCCCAGAATATACCGCTCCCCCACTCGACCGCACTCCATCGCTCGGACATGCCCTATGGCCACATCCTCAACATCCACCAAATTCATCCCGGTTTCTATATACGCCAACATTCGGCCACGCATAAAATCCACAATAATTTGGCCAGTTGGAGTCGGCTTGACGTCCCGCTCTCCCACTGGGGCCGTTGGATTGACAATAACCACAGGCAATCCCTCTTGAGCCATGCGGAGGACTTCTTGCTCCGCCAAAAACTTAGATCGCTTATAATCCCCTGCCAGTTGGACCAACGTTGGAAAAAATGTTTCATTCCCAAGGCCCCGTTGATCGGGCAACCCGATCGCACCAATCGTACTCGTGTAGACGATTCGTTGAACATCTGCCTCACTTGCGGCACGAAACAAATTTTTGGTCCCTTCGACATTGATGGCATAAAAAACAGAAGGGTCTTGATCCCACAACGCATAATGGGCCGCCACGTGATAGAGCCCTTCACAGCCGGCAATGGCTTTCTTGAGGGACAAGTGATCCTGCAAATCTCCATAAACGGTTTCGACGGGTAACCCTTCAAGATTTTTCAAATTGCTGGTGGGTCGAACCAGGACACGGACCTCATCGCCTTTAGCAACAACTGCCCGTGTCACCGCAGCCCCAATGAAGCCGGAAGAACCTGTAATGAGTACTTTCATAAAATTCTGGCGTTGCCAACGAGTTCAATACCAACCCACATGACCTACACCGACAAAACTGTTGTAAATGAGAAGGGGTGGGAAACAGCGTCAAGTCGCTTCAAGACCGTCGCGCCATTATATAGGTGGCAATGTCTCGTAGGGGGTCGGCCTGCTTATCAAAGGCATCTAATCGGGTTATCGCCCGCTGGACACATTCCTCTCCCAGTTGCCTGGCACCTTCAACCCCAAAAAAAGAAGGATAGGTCTGCTTCCCTCTTCTTTCATCAGTCCCTGCGTCCTTTCCCAATTCCTCCCGTGTCCCCACCATATCCAACACATCATCGGCAATCTGAAAAGCCAGCCCAATATCCTCTGAGTAGTCCGTTAGGCACTGCATTTGCTGTGTCTTAGCCTCACCGATAATACCGCCGATCCGCACCGCAGCACGAATCAGGCGTCCCGTTTTAAAGGTGTGGATTTGCTGAAGGTGAGCTAAGTCAATATCCTGGTTTTCGGCCTGGATATCCATTACCTGCCCCCCCACCATTCCCCGATGCCCAGAACCATGTGCCAGTTCCCGTACAATGTCTAACTGCTGAGCAGCAGAGAAAGCCTCTGTGCCATCAACTTGACTGCATAACTCAAACGCCATCGTCAACAATGCATCTCCTGCCAGTATCGCCATACCATCACCAAAAACTTTGTGGTTGGTTAATCGGCCTCGCCGATAGTCATCGTTATCCATCGCCGGGAGATCATCATGAATAAGAGAATACGTATGAACGAACTCCAAGGAAGCGGCGAACGGCAACATGGCATCGCGGTCATATCCCAGGGCTTGGGCAGTGGCAATAGTCAAAATCGGACGAATGCGTTTACCTCCACCCAGAAGGCTATATCGCATGGATTCATACAGTCGTTGAGGATGGACCGAGAGCAGAGGGACGCTCCGCTCCAAAAACTGGTCAATCCGTTGGCGCTGCTGGTCTAAGTAGGCTTGAATGTTCACAAAGGAACGAATAGACGCTGTGGAAGGATAGAAAAAATAGTTCGTGACCCTATCAAATGGATTTTTGGAGTGTCAAATGATCTGTCTATTACTTGGGAGCATAAGCTCAGTAAACGGTTCCAAAAAAATTTCTTTATTGTTTTCACCTGAATTACTCAGTATACTTTTCTGCCATGAGCATTCGAAACCGAGCCGGAGATTGGGAACCCCTGTTGTTGGGCATTGAACCCGAAATGTGCGGGGTGTGTCACGAAGGCCTATACCGGAACCTTACCATGCTCCGTGGAGGATGGTCTCGTTGCAGCATTTGTGAACATTTCGTCCATTATAGTTGTCTGGCCAGCGGGAAGGTCTCCTATCTGAAAAGACGCCCGCGTGTGTGCAAAACTTGTGCAGACCAGCAGACTTTCACCCAACCTGCCATGTCCACCCCTTCGGTGCCTGCCGAAGTCAAATAATGGAACATCCAGGGCTTTCAACCCGACCAGCTATGGGTTTTCCTCGACTCTCAGCATCATTTCTCCATTTTTTTCTGGCTCCCATCCTCTGCGCATTTAGTGGCTTTCATACTGCCAGCTATATCTTCGTCGGTCTCTACACGTGGCCTCGAACCAGTCGAGTGCTTGTCCTGACCATTGGTATGCTTATTTTTTCCTATGAATTCATTTATAAGAACCAGTCCTCACCTCCTACTTCCACATGGAAATATTCTTCCTTTGAATCGGTCTTCTATACCTGTGCTGTTCCCTATATAATAGGAGCAGGAGCGCTCTTGGTCCTTGCGGGCCTGTGAGAATAGGGCAGGTTTTCTCCCAATGCCCTTGAACCTGTATTGATCTGCACTTCCAGAGAGGATCCAACCATGAAAAATGTGGAACTGACTGTCAATGGAACCATGCTAACGATTACGGTAGACCTGTCTAAGGATTTTGGTCCTTCTTCATCTGGGAAAACAACGATCATTGCCTCAACCGAAGGCAATGTTTCGATTCCCGATCGAGAAGAAAAAATCGGGCTGAATATTTACAAGAAAAAAGCCTAGACTTCCTCAGCAAGCTCGGCTTTTAGAATCTTCTAGTAACGCCTGCCCTGTCCACGACGCCTTGACCCTCATCACGGCTTGCGGGGTGCCCTCCGCCACTACAAATCCTCCTTGATCTCCACCTTCCGGTCCCAAATCAATGATCCAATCCGCATTCTGAATTACATCCACATTATGCTCAATCACGAGGACCGTATTCCCTGTCTCCACTAACCGGTCAAGCACATCCAACAACCGTTGAATATCCACAAAATGAAGTCCCGTCGTCGGTTCGTCCAGAATATAGAGCGTACGACCAGTGGGGCGTTTCGAGAGTTCCTTGGAAAGCTTGACCCGCTGAGCTTCCCCCCCCGACAAAGTAGTCGCCGATTGCCCGAGTTTAATGTACTGCAACCCCACATCTGATAAGGTTTGCAGTCGGGTCCGCAGTGGCGGAATGTTCACGAAAAACTCCAGAGCCTCAGCCACTGTCATGTTTAAAACATCTGCGATCGTTCGCCCCCTGTAAGTCACATCCAAGGTTTCGCGATTATACCGTTGGCCATTGCAGGCCTCGCAGGTCACATAAATATCTGGGAGAAAATGCATTTCAATTTTTATTAGGCCATCACCCTGACAAGCCTCGCATCGCCCACCCTTGACATTGAAACTGTATCGGCCTGGCTTGTAGCCTCGCACTCGAGACTCCGGTAACTGCGAGAACAGATCACGAATGAAACTAAAGAGGCCAGTATAGGTGGCGGGATTCGAACGCGGGGTCCGTCCAATCGGGGACTGATCAATATCAATAAGCTTATCCAGCTGATCAAGCCCTCGTATCTCCCGACATCCCTCAAACACCGGCTTCTTCTGGGAAAAACCCTGACCCAGTGAGCGGAATAACACATCTACGACCAGAGTGCTTTTCCCTGACCCTGACACACCGGTGACACAGGTCAGAAGGCCCAATGGAAAGTTTACAGTCAGGTGCCGAAGATTGTGCTTTTCCGCTCCCACGACAGTCAAAAATCCTTTGGGATGCCGTGCACGCTGAGGCAAGGACACCCTGCGACTCCCTTTTAGATATTGACCGGTTAGCGAGGTGGGGTGAGCCATCACCACCGCAGGAGGTCCATGGGCGACTAATTTTCCACCTTCCACGCCAGCTCCTGGCCCCAAATCCAATACATAATCGGCAGCGCGCATGGTCTCGGCATCGTGCTCCACCACCACGACAGTATTCCCCATATCACGCAATCGTAACAACGTTTGGAGTAACCGTCGGTGATCCCGCTGATGCAACCCGATACTGGGTTCATCCAGGATATACAGCACGCCTACCAACCCCGATCCGATTTGCGTGGCCAATCGAATCCGTTGTCCTTCCCCTCCGGACAAGGTGGCAGAAGGACGATCCAGGGTGAGGTAGCCCAATCCGACGTTGAGTAAAAACTCCAGCCTCTCCCGAATCTCTTTCAGCACTCGTTCCCCAATCATCTGTTCGCGATCAGTGAGAATTAACGCATCCATAAATGCCAGGATATTTCGCACAGACAGATGCGTCACTTCTGCAATTGACCGCCCTCCAATTTTTATGGCAAGGCTTTCCTTCTTCAATCGGCCTCCACCACACATTTCACAGGGGGTATCGAAGGTCCATTCCTCCCATTCCGAATGAGTAGAAGCCTCATACCCAATGCCATCGCATCCATCACAGGCACCATGAGGGCTGTTAAATGAAAAAATTCTTGGGGAAATTTCTGAATAGCTGACACCACACTGAATACATGCCAGGTGTTCGCTATAGACATGGACTTGATCATCTTCAGTCAGCACTCCAACAAGGCCATGGGCCAACTTGAGGGCCGTTTCTACCGAATCTGCCAAACGACGCGACACCCCGGTCTCTGACTTGACGATGAGTCGATCAATCACAATCTCAATTGTATGTTTACGTTGTTTATGTAAATTAATAGACTCCCCGAGGTCCCGAATAGTTCCATCAATCCGAGCCCGAACAAATCCGGCCTTGCGAGCTGCCAATAATTCTTTGCGATATTCGCCTTTGCGTCCTCGCACAATGGGTGCCAGAATATGGATTTTTGTGCCAAGAGGAAGCCCGTGAATGGCATCCACCATTTGTTGGACCGTTTGCGCTGCAATGGCATTCCCACAAAGGTAGCAAAAGGGCTGTCCGATTCTGGCAAACAAAAGACGAAAATAATCATATATCTCCGTCACCGTCCCCACCGTGGAACGGGGATTGTGACTCGTCGTCTTTTGTTCGATGGAAATGGCAGGTGAAAGCCCTTCAATGGAATCCACATCAGGTTTCGTCATTTGGTCAAGGAATTGCCTGGCATAGGCGGAGAGTGATTCGACGTATCGCCGCTGGCCTTCGGCATAAATCGTGTCAAAAGCCAAAGACGACTTACCTGATCCACTTAGGCCCGTAATTACCACCAACTGATCCCGAGGAAACTCCAGGTCGAGATTCTTGAGGTTATGTTGGCGAGCGCCCCTAATCACGATTGAGTTGTTCATGAAAGGCGAGTATATCATACGAATCCCCTTGACTGTGGCTTCTCTTTGAACAATGGAATTGACCCTTACACAAAAGGTCGGATACAATCTGGCAGGCTTCATGTATCATTTTGAATAGACGGAATCGTACCCTTTTTCCCCAACCTTATTTTCATTTCCCTTGATGAGGAATTTCATGAAGAATCTGAAATCAGCATGTATCTTGACTGCCACTATTATTCTGACGAGTCTTTTGTCGCTTGCTCCACCAGCATGGGCCGCCAAATACGAACTCACTCGCAACAGCATTGAAGAGGCCAAGGAAATAAATGCTGCAGAAATTTCACTCTATCGAGTGAAATTAGGAGACACTGAAGCCACTGCCGTGGAAGCACTTGTCGAAGCAAGAATTTCCGGTGTTCGGGCAGAGCAGGAGGGTACCTTTATTCTTCTGTGGGACAAGGAAAATCCGACTGGTGCAATGGCAGGAGTTCGTATCACGGATGGGAAGGTGGATTTAATTTTTATAAACAATCGATTTGCCCATAAAGTCCGTGGCATCTTCCGACACATCCTCGGGGCCAAATCCACAAAAGAAATCCGTGATCTGCTGGGACCAGAGGACTTCCCTAATGAAACACTGATGGGCGCCAAACTCTTGTATGAGAAGCAAGGGTTTCTCGTGAATTTCCTTGAACGACAAGTAAATGTTGAATTCTGTCTTGGCTGTCAGGATCTATTTTCAGGATTCTAGGAACCCTGTTGGGAACCGGAGTTTCATCTCACCTCCCACCCTGCTTTCAGCTTTTGAGTCATTATCCAAAAGGGGGAGTCATCCTCCCTCTTCTCATTTCCCCACATCGTCAAGAAAGCCGATCTTTTTATTATTCCGTTTAGGCTGATTCCCTTTATGGACGAACGAATTCTTACCACTCACCTCATAGAAGAAGAGCAAGGCCTTGAGGGGACCCTTAGGCCTCAACGCTTAACGGAGTATATCGGGCAGGAGCGGATGAAAGAATCGCTTCGGGTTTGTATTGACGCGGCGACGGGAAGAGGAGAAGCCTTAGACCATGCCATTTTCTATGGGCCTCCTGGATTGGGTAAAACCACCATGGCTCACATCATCGCAAAAGAAATGGGAGGCACGATTCGCTCTACATCCGGGCTGGTGCTCACCCATGCGGGAGACCTAGCGGCCATTTTAGCCAATCTTCAACCACGGGATGTTCTGTTTATCGATGAAATTCATCGATTGCCCCCTGCAGCCGAAGAGGTATTATATCCCGCTATGGAGGATTACCAAATCGATTTAGTGATTGGACAGGGCTCCTCACTGCGCACCATGAAATTAGATCTCCCGCCTTTTACGCTCATTGGAGCCACCACACGAGCGGGCTCACTCACCTCTCCTCTGCGAGAACGCTTTGGACTTGTTTATCGTTTGGATTATTATTTACCTGAAGAGCTGCAGGTCATCATTGTGCGTTCCGCTAGACTGCTCGGCGTCCACATTGATGATGAGGGGGCAGGGGAAATTTCCTGCCGGGCTCGTGGGACTCCCCGTATTGCTAATCGGCTAATCAAGCGTGTGCGTGACTTCGCAGAAGTCAAAGCCCAAGGACGTATCACGAGATCGGTCGCACAGGAAGCTTTACAATGGCTAGGCATCGACCATGCAGGTTTCGATGAAATGGACCGCAAAATATTATTGACCATAATTAAAAAATTTAAAGGGGGACCGGTTGGCATCGACGCCTTGGCTGCAGCGATCCAAGAAGAAAAATCCACCATAGAAGATGTGTACGAACCTTTTCTACTTCAATCCGGATATCTGGATCGAACGGCCCGAGGCCGACAAATCACCTCAAAAGCTTTGCAACATTTTGGAGAAAATCCCAATCTCTTTTCGATGGGCATCTGACTAGATCTTCCCTCCGACCTTTAATCTATACAACTTTCACTTTCCCTCTCGCACGTTTATACAAAAACAACCGACCCCTCCCTACCCTTCCTTTGCTGTATTGACGGTATCCAAAAAATGATCGGTATTATAGTAGGGAAAACTGACAAACAGGCCATGAGTCAGATGAAATGAATCTGTGTTGTCTTATCCATTTATACAGAAGTAAGGAAATTTTCTAATGAATATACGCGCCTTATCATCATTTTATTTTTTTTACAGAAAGACCTCCCTATCATTGAGGTATTTATCCCTGAGGAATGTCGTTTTTCTGGCCATTTTCTGTTCTTTGAGCCTGATAAACTCAGTCTCGGCAAATGAACTACATATCGAGTTTGGAAATTCCTGGGTGGAAGATGGCTACATTTTCCATGTGGACATTCAATTACCACCCTACAAAGGTTATTGCACAACATCTGGGAGAGGATACATTGGCTTTAACGTGTATTATGAAGACACGAGAAGCCTGGAAGGAGAGTGGGCCTTTGGTATCGCTCCGTGGCCTGAGGGGCTTGCATCTGATTCCAAAGTGGGATCACATATGACTGCTGTGGCTCCTCAAGTATATTGTACCCGTTTTTCCCCCTGTACAATTGAGAATATTCAAATCGTAAAGGCTTGGTGCCCACCACTAGAAGGAGAAAGTTTTTATGCACAATAAATCTGCACCATCCTTTGACTTCCCAGAAACACCCATCTATTTTTATGCTACATAAAAACATTTAGTAGATACATTATAAGAAACCTGTCCTTTCCACCGTTGGAGGTACTCTATACATTAAGGAAAATTTTAAAAATTCTCAGTATTAGGGAAGGCTACCTTACAGGCCCTACAGGCGTTTCGGTATCCAGGATGGCTTCCACATCTTGTAATCCCGTTTTCGCACGATCGACATATAATTGGTAGGCCAAGCCTTGGTAGGTTTCAATAATCCGTTGGTAGGTACCCAGGGCTTTTTTGTACTGTTGGGATTCCGAAAAATAACGGGCCAAGGCTAACCAATTCTCCGCCGCTGTTTCTTTGGCTGTTTTGATAATTTTCCATTCCTGTGTTCTCTCACCCTGCCTCATCTGGCCCACACGACGGAGCAAGCGCTCTTCACTTCTTAGCGCCAGTACCTCGATCTGTTCATTATCTGCCACAGCCTGGGCAGGCTGATGGGATTGTAAATGGCCATAGAACATTTCCACATGGCCTTTAATGACATCCGCCTGTTGCTGATACCTGTCTCCTGTGCATGCGGAAAGGGTGCTTACCATGAGCAGGCCACAGAACATTTTCAACCAGACACGCCTCTTCATGCCAAAACCAGAATAGAAAATATCGTTGTTCATGTTTCCCTCGCAAATACAACAATGGTCACCTTATTTTTCACCGCTCCCACAGGCATCCTCGATAAGATTTCGTCCGTGAAAATCAGCAAGTCCTACTATCTGGCGAAGACCACAAGATTTTCCACGTCTTACCTGGTTCAAACTTTGCCTGATGGATTGCCGAGATTATTGAGGACTAAGGCCATGGTTCGATCAGTCAACGCTTCTTGGATTAACTCATGAAAACTGCAACTCTCACTCCGGACCTTAAAAAAATCAATCGTAGCGCAATCGCTGATGCCTGAAATGAACTCTGGTGATCGCCATAATGCAGCCCAAATACAATGACCTCATTATCAGGATTTAATAAAGATCATGCAGGAATATTTAAACGGACCTTTAACACCCTCACTAACAATAATATTCGCTTGGGAAGCCTTGATTTAAGCGATTGTCGCGAGCTTTGATGCCAACGTGCCGACGACTTTCGCAATATTGCCAAGCCATCAAAATGCTTGGGGTATTGATTCCAATACGACTGATGCCTTGGCCTCTCGCATCGCATTTTCTGTCGCTCTCGTATCTCACACCTGCAGTGCACTACGTTGCTTCCATCCACAAGGATGAGCTGTAATCATTCCCCGAATCTCTGATTGCCCTAATCCTGCTGACAGGGGAATTCTGAATCTTATCATCCCCCAAACTTTATCATCATATTGCATCCACAGCTATAGTCGGCTTGCTCCCAAAGTGCCCTTCACGTAGACTGACTACCATTCAGTTCTCAGAAACGCCAAGAAACATGCTTCACCTATTTTGCCTGCCGGTCACAGCAGTTCGACTCTCCCATTATCGTCTTTTGACTGCCTTCCTTGCCCTAGGGCTTCTCTTTGGACTTTCCGGTTTGGCAATTGGAAAGACTCACCCAGCTCCCGACGAAGTTGATGAGCATATTTCGCATATCGCCAACTTGGCCAAATCCTCCCCACAAGTTGCCATACCAGAAGGAATGTTTTTGATGGGAACCAATCGTCGAGACGATATTAGGCATAGCCTTGCAATGCATTATGACGACACAGAATTTCCTCAACGTCACATTTGGGTAGATGGATTTTCCATGGATCGCTATGAAGTCAACTTAGGGGAATACTTGGCATTTCTTCTCACAACCAACAGGCCGGTCTCTCAGGAATTACGAGGACTCATTTGGCATCTCATAAGTGTGCATTTCATCCCGGATCAGGCACTCGCTTCATGGCCGGCTCTCTACATCACATGGGAGGAAGCCAATGCATTTTGCGAACATCATAACAAGAGACTTCCGTCGGAAGCTGAATGGGAGAAAGCCGCAAGGGGGGAATCTGCCCGCATCTTTCCCTGGGGTGAGATGGACCCGACACCAGACTTAGCCGTATTCGGGCAATATCACGTCCATGAAATTCCTCTGGTTGCAACGGTGGATAGCTTTGAGGATGGCCAAAGTATTTATAAAGTATTGCATTTGGCTGGCAATATCGCGGAATGGGTTAATGATTGGCTGGGAACAGATTATTACCCCATCATGCCAGAAAAAAATCCGCCTGGTCCCAAAATGGGGCGCTATAAGGTTGTCCGCGGCGGATCATGGAAAAGTCGACCAGTCATGTTGCGTGCAGCGACTCGAGGAGGGGCCTTTCCAGAAGAACGTTCTGCGAATATCGGTTTCCGCTGTGCTCAGTCCCACCCCTAACACCGTTCATTTCCTCATCAATTTCCCAGAAGCCTGCATTCAATCTAGATTTCCAACAGGATCAGGGCAGGGAGACAAATGCCTCTCTGCCCTGGTATCAAATTGAGTGGGCTATTAATGTGCTGGCGTATGAGTCACGGTAAGATTAAAATGCGCGGCTGAATATCCCCGCACTTTAACATGGACCGCAGTCCCATTGGTTGGCACATCCAGGACGCATTTTTCTTCCGCACCCGACAGATAGGGACGGCAATCATAGGCAGTCGTTGTCGGATCCTGATTGAACCGAACATAGAGATCTGGATCACCAGGATTTGCCTCTCCATGCATAACCACTTCCACTAATGTTCCCGGAACCACCACAAAGGGACCATAGATTTGCTCTGCATTCTTGGCCACACTTTGCCCGACAACAGTTTCCGTTTTGGGACCGCAGGCTACGGGCCCCGACGGTTCGTCGGGTCCCTGACAAATCGAGGCATCAATAGTGAAACCCTGCGCAGGGCCATACAAACACGCCGCCCCATTATTATCGATGTTGGTCAGGGTCAACGCCCAATCCCCTTTGCCGTTACATTGCGGATAATGCATGACCGAGAAGGCATCGTAATTGGTTAACGGCCGCCAATTATTATCTTCGAAACACGTACCCGAATCCGGACGGGTATGTTCATGCCGGAACCCAAGCGTATGTCCTAATTCATGCCGCAATATTCCTTGTAACGATAGGTTGCCATTTGGATCCAATTGAAATGAACTATTATCCACCAAGACATTTCGTGAGGAGCGTTGTTCATTGGGGAAAAAGGCTCGGGCCAGGTATTGGCCATTCACGTTAACCGGGCGCACATCAAAAACCACATTCTGGTTAGACGCCGTGCAAGAGTCATCCTCTCCCCCCACATAAATGAAATCAACCGCAGCCACCGCCTCCCATGCATTTCCGGCCGCCTCTATGTCGGATTTCATCTTCTCATAATTCGTGCCAAAAGTTTTACTGACACAGTAGGTCAGTTGTCGTTTTTCTACTGAATTCCAAACTGCGTCCTGACCATTGACTTGATGAACGGTTAATTTTGTTCGAACCCCCTCGCGAGAGTTGGAGGATTCCTTTATACGGGTTTCAAAAAATTCCTGTAGGAGTTTGTCATTGAGAATCGGGGTATCGCCATTCACAATATATTTCCCACCTTCAAATGGTTCTTTATACGTCTGGGCTTTAAACTCCTCAAAGGTTTTGACTTTCCACTCGTCCCGTTTTTGTTTTGCGTTATCCGACAAAATTTGCTTGCCCTGGTCCGGTGAATTTTTTGGCCCACTGTCAACCACTGGCAGGGGAGTTGTATGGAGTTGGGAACAGGCAGCAAATCCAATGACCATTCCTACCGCCATGAATGCCCGTGTGAAATACCATCGATAACTTTTCATAATTCAGCTCCTTTAAATGTAATGATGAACCTCCCTGCTGATCAACACGGGAGCCATTGAAACCAATAAATGGCGCATACCGCAAAACAGATTCGTAGGGAATAGAATTTGATCATGGGGAACACGGCTCAACCTTTACGTTGATCAAATCCACTCCCTGACCTAATTGCTGAATTTGTTCTATCAATGAATGGGCCGATTCCGCATCAGAAAATTCCGCACAGAGCCTGGTCTCTCCTTCTATGCCAATACGTTGCTCAACCATCCGCCGGACCTCTCCACGTTCCTGGGCAGACTTGAGAAGGGTGCGAGAGTGGGCTAGCACTTCCCTGGCTCGATCAGGTACCCCTTTCCCACGCGAAAGAGCGTAAACAGAAATACTTTGTGGGGCAGGAGCTAGGGTTTCCGGAGGCTTAGCCTCTACACATCCCTTGCTGCCCCCCATCATCATGACCCCCATTACCAACAGGGTCAGGACAAGTCTAAGAGACCCAATTGATCCGATTCGCCTAAAAGAAAACAGTCGAGCATCTTCCAATGGTGCGTATGTCATAAGGTATTCCTTTCATAAAGCAAGACCTATTCCCACAATAAATGTAGTATTACACACACAGAGGGGTGAAGAAAAAACCGAGGAAATACCCAACTCGCATGCTTCTTTGTCAACTTGTCTGCTTTTCCTTTTCTATTCATTCAATTCACATCTTCTCTTTTTTGATACACATTGTATCCAATCGGATAAAAGCATTGGAGAACGTTTCATTCGGAGGAGATGCCTTTGTGCGCAATTGGGTCTCAAATTTTCCAAATGCCTCATTAACCATCAAATTAATATCGCGCAAATTCATTCTGTTGGGACTGTCATGGGCTAGCAACCCGGAAAGGAAATCCCTTCGAGAATAAAATTCCCTGAAGAGAATTCCCATCTCTAAGGACTGAAAGAAAGGGCAGGAGAACGAGTCACCAAAAGGTGCAATCGAGGTTGATGAGTATCACAGGGCTCAGAGGCCACATCGGATTCCTGAGTGACAACAATCGCTGCAGGAAGCCGTTCCCAATGGCGTAAATCTGGACGTACGGTATTCTGAAACACGGTGGGAGCAATTTGCATTAACTGCGTGCCACCCAGGATGGACAAGAGGCACAAATCTCCACTACCTCTTCCGGACGCTGCCCCCGCGCATCCACCGACAGCCACCCCAGCCCCAAGCGAAAAAGGCACCAATCCATATACCACCCCAATTGGTAACCGGATCCAACTCTGAATATTCAGGAGGGGGTGGTACGCATGATCATGCCTGTGCGCGATTTTTAAAAACCAACTTTCCGTTGAAAGACGTAGGCCCGTCTCAGAAACACACAACTCCTGAAAGGATGGTTTGGGATGAATCACAAAATATCCGTTGGGGGCACCAAACAATTTGAAATCCCAATCGACCTCAGGAAAGCGACCAACCCCATAGGCCTCCCATCGGGGCGTAGGACGGCCACCCTGATCCAGCCGGATCACCTGCTCTTGGGCAAATGTTTGAAGAGTATGAGATACATGCAGAAGATAAGAATCAGTGGGCACCGCCAGCCTGAACCAATCGGTTCTGGCCTCTCCTGGTTCACCCAGGACTTCCCATAGCACGGCGGAAAGCACAAGATTGACGGGATCTTCCCCAAAATTATACAGCGGGGCGAATAGTTCATGGTCCAATCGCCGCAATTCTACTTTGGCCTCCTCGACATGTCCCGTCCTCAGATAACTCGCAGCAAGCAAAACACTTAAATATGCCCGCTCATATGATTCCAATACATACTCCGTAAGTACCCCATCTGATAAAAAGACCCCGGCCATTTCCCGAGAGAAAGAAAAAGTCTTATCGCGAAAATCAGATTGGGCTTGTTCCGTGTAATCAATGACTGCGGCATCGCATTTGTGGGAAAAGGCTAGGCTTAAGAGATTCAACACCATAATCCGATTTGACCAATCAACGGTGGAACCAAGAATCCCACATTCATCCTTAAATGTTGCGTGCATCTCTTTCATCTGACAACCAAAAATAGACAGAGAAAGCACCACTCCCACCCACCTCCACACAAACATCACCCGGCCCGTACGGGTAGAGAGACTTATGTTTTTTGATTCTGGATTACTGAAAGAGTTTTTCATAAATGCGGTGTTTAGGCAGGAACAATGCAATCAAATTTTCATACAGTGATGGAATATATCAGACCTCAACAGAAGATGTCGGACATTGAATCCTTTCTGTTTCAGTGACGAGGGTGGAAGAACCCCGATCTAACAGCCCAACGAAAGAATGACATTTCCATTCTCTCTACCTCCTCCCCATTATCCCATAGAAGAAAATGACTAAAGGGCACCTGTAAAAACTAATGATTTTTCGATTTTCTCATCTAAAAGCCCTTGAAATTATTGACGCCATGATTTTAAATTCTGGGTTTTTAGAGATGCCCTAAAGAGTGGTTTTAGGACAAAACGATGGGGGTGGCAGGCGCCCCATGGATTTTCGGCAGTACTCTTGCGAAGAGTACCGTGAATCAAAAGGCCGCCTACCCCCCTTTCAATCCCAAGGCTATAGAACAATGTCCAGAAAGGGATGGGGCGGGAGGACCTACTGAAAGATTATGACTTTCCCCATAACTCTTCCAATCGCTGAGAACGACCGCAATTCCATTTATAAAATTTGTAGCGGACCGGATTCTTTTTGTAAAAATCCTGATGATAGGCTTCGGCAGAGAAGAAGACCGAAACTGGAACGATCTCGGTCACGATTGGTTGAGGAAAGGATTTTGAACTCTCCAACGCCTTTTTGGATTCATCAATTAACATTTTTTGTCTTTGGTCATGGTAGAATATTGCGGTCCGATATTGATTACCATGATCACAGAACTGGGCATTCGGGGTTGTAGGATCAACATTATGCCAAAACACCTCCAATAAATGTTGATACGTGACCTTGGTGGGATCGTAGGTCACTTCAACGGATTCAGTATGACCGGTTCCTCCGGCCGAAACTTGCTCATATGTTGGATTAAACAGCTGTCCTCCCGTATACCCTGAAACAACCGATGTCACGCCATCAACTTTTTCATACACTTCTTCCATGCACCAGAAGCAACCTCCTGCAAATGTAGCCTTGGCATATTGACTCTCCTCGGCTGCAAGATTTCCATGAGGGATGACTGTCATTCCCCCTATCAACAGTGCCACCAATCCTAGACTGATTACATGAAATAGTATCCGCTTCATTAATACCTCCAGAATATCACCCATTCGTTCAAGAATTATCGGCCTCATGGTTAAAAAATATCTTTATTCCCATGAAGATAGGCTTACTGCTTAGTCTCACATTACTGAATTGCATTACATGGCCTGATTCCTAGTGAATGGCCATAGTCGTCACTTGTATCGTTTTGGGCATCCTTTGTGACTTTTGGATACAAATGTTCGCTTATTTCAGGATTTGCAAACGCGAGATAGGCACAGAATTCAGCGCTTTTCAGGTGGGTCCGCTGCCTGCCAACACTTTAAATGGTTCTGGTTTCACTACAATTCCTTTGTGGTTTTAAAAGCACAGGGAACCTGTGTCTGGAATCCCGCAGATTCAATCAAGTTTTCCCTCACATAGGAAAATTTTTCCAGCTCTTGAGGTTGTTACAAACGGGAATATTAGTAATGAGAACAACTCTTTTCTTTTTCACCTGAAAATAATCAACAATTAGGGAGGAAATTTCTGCCCGTTTTGCACTACGGCATCTGGGTTGCTTACCGATAAGGAATAGAAGAAAAAGTCATAAATAAGGGGGCAGGTGATGGTGCGGACTGTTCTCTGGTTAATTGTTGGAAGTTTGCTTCTCCCATTCGTGAGTGGCTCAGCCTTTTCTGCGGATTTGATCCCGCTGGTTGATCGCCTAGGCCTGCGAACGAGCCCACATTCTAATGCATGTAGTTCTCCGTCCTCTTCCTCATTAGGACATTCTTCCCCTTTCTTCTCTCAAAGCACTCCCTGCACTGATTCCACGGGTGAATATTCTCTCACTCGTTTCAATTTTACCCAAAAACGTGAACCCTTCAACCTTCAAGGCGCTCGAGATATGCCTTCCCTGGTGAGACAAGGTGGTAGCAGTTTGTATGAGGCATCAAATGACATTTCTCTTTTTCATGAAGCCCTGACCGCTGGAATCCAGATGGTGTATCGGGATCCATGGGAAAGGGACAACGGCGCGACACCATCTACCAACCGGATGGGAGCTCAAATCGTCCTCAAGGGGAAAACAGGCAGCATGAAGTACCAGGCTCAGTATGGCTACTCCGGGCTGGGAACGGGGAACACTTCCATTACGACACCCAATGATCGCGTAGGAGGAAAACTGGCATGGGAATGGGATTTTCCGTTCGTCACGCCCAAAATAGAATTCAGCCGATTCACTAGTAATGTGGAGGGAGATCTCTCTCGTTCTCAAACTGTCGCTAATCAGCAAAAATTTTCTTTGCTTCTGGCTCCTCCCAATTGGCCCAGCCTATCCCTTGGGTATGCACGGCAGCAGACAGACATCTTTACTCGACCTGAGGGCCCTCTCTCCGATGCCATTTCGACAGAATCCGTTTCGGCGAATCTGTCGTTTCTACATAGCGCGGGCAAAGGGGATTGGTCTTCGTATTATAAAACGTCTCAAAGTGAGTTTGTAGACAATGGGTCGGAAGAAGAAATCGGAACAAGAATGAGTGGCACCTTGAATTTATTGGAACCGGTCGATCTCACACCACAGTGGGGGTTTACTAGGCGAGTCAATTCCCGAGGGACTATGGCAAACGATCGCTTCTTTGCCAAGCTTGGTTCCAGTTTTCGCGTTTCCCCAACTTCGACTCTTAAACCGGGAGTTGAATTCGCCCGAGACCTGAATCGTTATGCTGCACTTCGTACTGACACGCTTGCCGCCAAACTTGGGTATGCTTACCTTGCTATGGATGACTCCCTTTATGTTAACCTTCTCGGGCAATATATTCTCAACCAATGCTCTAATACCCCTGTCAATCCTCAAATCTACGACGTTTCGCTGTTATTCAAAAAAGACGTGCGTAACTACTTGCATCTAAACCATCGCCAGCAAACCCTCAGCCTCAAAATCGCCCACAACCAGCAAATGAACACCTCTTCTTCTCAAACCCAATACGGCCAGACTTCCGCCATGTTGCTGGTGAGCATCATTCCCTGAGAACACAGAACTTCCCTCTTTTCCTCCAACCAACTTTGCCCATGACTTTTTAGAAGCATAGACAGAACGTATTCGAAATCCAACCAAAAGAGAAAGATGGAGAGTTCAAAGTGGCAAGTCCAGCAAGACTACGTCTGGTGGGACAAACTGAGAATTCTGAGGAGTACGTGAGCAGGTCTGGGTGGCCAGAACACTACTAACAGAATTTTCAAGATTCCTTTAAAGGGAAAAGGGAGTAGGCCCAGAGCAACACGACCTCATACTCATAGTCAGAATTTCGACATAGCAGGAAAAGAAAGCAGGCTTTGCCTGTAGCCATAGGAAATTCCCAATAGGAGAGGTCCGCTCTAATCAGTATGAATCATTCTTTGAATTTAACGAATTCACTGCTCAATAATCTTGTGTAATAGTTCTGCCTTTTCTCCTGAATATTTGGACCCGTCTGCCATGCTAATAAATGCCAAAACTGTGAGGAAGACATTGGGTTTGATCTAATAGATTCAAGGGTTGAACCATTTCTTGTTGTTAATACTTGGACACCGGTCGGATTATTCATTAGAGGAAAGGCAGTCGAAGGAATGATTTTTATCAATTGGGCACTACCCTCCTGTGTTATTAGCGTGTCCTGACTACTGGCTGGCAAAATTGGCATGGAAGTCCCAGGTACAGGAGGACGAATCTCCATGGCAACATTCCTTGTGACATACACCTATCCACTTGACCATCTTTTCGCATTCCTTCCCCGGTCAGACCAAAGGACATTTTTGTTCATCTGATTCTCGCCTTTCAAATCTAACCCATTGTCTACTAACCCGTATCCTTGGAGGGAATGGGCGGTTTGCTCCGGAGATTCCAATCCCCTTTCCTTCAACCATCCTATCCGCTCAGGATAACTCTGACACCACCTTAGTCATTACATGGAGCCTGATATTATTTCCGACCGCATTCAAAGAAATAGCATAGTCCCAAAGGGTCGGGATCTTCGAGAGTGCCCTAGGTAAAGGTTCGTTCTGTAACCTAACCGAAATGATTTTCTCCAATTCTGCATGCGGTGCCACGTTGCTAAGGCCTAATTGTTTTTCAATTGGCCCGTCAATCGTCCGGAATCGAAAAGCGGAATCTGCCGATGAGACACCAATGCCCAACCCGACATTCCACACAGACTGATACCCAGGAGTACCCCACCACACACCATGAAGAAGGGACATCCGATCCTTAGGTTGCATTAGACCTGATATTTCATCGCTCACCCACTGCATCCAACCCAGACAAATCACTCTTCGAAATCTTAGAAGGCTTGTAATGTTACAACAACCCATCTTATTTTTGAATTTCCCAGTTCACCGGGGTACTGCCCGGAAACCCCACAGAATTGATTTTCAACCCATTCATCAGCCACACCGCAACCTTGCCATTCGTCCGATTTTGCAAGATAACGTCTCCCTTCCCATCTCCATCCGCATCACTCACCTGCTTAATTTCCCATTCGGGGGGTATACCTCCTATAAAACCTGACAAAGGTGTCATCGCCCCGTTCATTAGCCACACCGACACCATGCCACTTTTCTTATTGCGCCAAATCACATCCCTCCTACTGTCCCCATTGACATCTCCAAGAATTTGAATTTCCCAATCCAGCGAAGTGCTTGCGGGAAATCCCACCGACGTAATGGTCAACCCATTCATTAACCAAACCGCCACTGTGCCATTCGTCCGATTCTGCCAAACCAGGTCGGCCCTGCCATCCCCATTGATATCACCCACCTGCTCTATTTCCCACACTGTGGGAGTGCCTCCAAGATATCCAACTGAGTTGATTGACAGCCCATCCATAAACCATACAGTCACCATTCCACTATCCGGATTGCGCCAGATCACATCCCCTTGGCCATCACCATTGACATCCCCAATTCCCTTAACTACCCACTTGCCTGACACACCTCCGAGAAAGCCTGATAAGTGTATTTTCCCCTCCTTGATAAGCCAAATACCCACAACCCCACTTACGGTGTTCTGCCAAAGGATGTCTCCTTCACCGTCACCATTGATATCTCCCACCTGCTTAATCTTCCAATCGGTGGAGGTACTTCCAGGGAAACCGACCGACATAATGGTTAGCCCATTCATCCGCCAAACAGCCACTTCACCACTACTCGTATTGCGCCAAAGCACATTGGTAGTCGGGAGCGTAAAATCGGGAGGAGGGCCGGCTGGCTGGACAATGACGGCATACATACTACCGCCCCCCCCGCTGGCATTGCCCCCAAGGGTAATCGTCCCGGCTGGGAAGCTCCGAGCAAAGAGGCGCAGGGTCGTATCCGAGGTCACCAGATTCTTGCCCGTATCGGTAAAGGGG